>JBDKGH010000140.1:0-4332 GCA_039798265.1 Bacteroidota bacterium
CCCAATGCAAACGTTTATCTCGCAAGCTTTACTCGCTTTATAGGTCAACACGCCCATCATCCTCACGTGATGAATTGGGTTGTTAACGGCATGAAAGAGTTCATCGATATTCATGTGAAGAGCTTTGAAAATTGGGAAAATACTCCTGTTCACTTCGTGGGTTCTATTTCTCACTATTTCGAACATTGCCTCGAGATTGCAGCAAAAGAAGAAGGCATTTTGTTGGGACAAATCATCAAAAAACCAATCGATGGTTTGGTGAATTACCACGTGAAATATGTATTTCCATTTTTGAAACAAACTCAAAACGGATAATGAGCAGCGCTAAAATCGCCATCATCGCGCACGATTCCATGAAACCTCGATTAGTAGAGTTTCTAAAAGAACGTGAGCAATGGCTGTGGGATCGTTCATTTGCAGCCACTGGGCTAACAGCCGATTTCGTAGAGCAAGGGATCAACCTGCGAGTAAATCATTTACAGCCGGGAAGAGATGGTGGCTATCGTCAACTCACAGAAATGGCGTTGAACGGCGAATTGACCATGGCGCTTTTCTTTAGAGATCCAGAAATTGTTCAGGACTACGAAGCAGATGTAGTAGAGTTTGTAAAAACCTGCATCCGCCAAAATATTCCACTCGCATCTAACCCCGCCAGTGCCGAACTACTCATCGTGGGTCTCATTCGTATGGAGGCCTCAAAAAAATAACTCTTCACCCATTTCGATCGATGATCAAAGCTTGTATTTTCGATATGGATGGTGTTATAGTGGATACCGCTAAATACCATTTCAAAGCCTGGGCTCGACTGGCCGATACCCTCAGTATTCCTTTTACTGAAGAGCAAAACGAACAACTAAAAGGAGTGAGTCGTGTTGACTCGCTAGAACGTATCCTAGAATGGGGTCATGTGGTGATTGACAACAATAAAAAGTTGGAACTCATGGACCTTAAAAATAAATGGTACTTAGATTATGTTGCCGAGATAAATCCAGGTGAAATGTTGCCAGGAGCGCATGCATTCCTTTTGGAATTGCATGCTAAAGGAATCAAGATAGCTCTAGGATCATCATCAAAAAATTCGATCCTCATTCTCGATAAATTGGGCATTACTTATTTATTTGAGTCCATCATCGATGGTACGAAGTTGACCTTTGGTAAACCACATCCCGAAGTTTTTTTGAAAGGCGCTGCTGAGCTAAATCTTAAGCCTCATGAATGCGTCGTTTTTGAAGATGCCATATCGGGAGTAGAAGCTGCCAAAGCCGGTGGATTCCACTGCATTGGTATTGGAAGTGCTGATATTCTTTCTAAAGCCGATGCAATCATTGACAATTTAGAGGGTTTTACAATTGAAAAATTAGGATCACTCATACAAGCATAGTGGTTTTCTAACATAAGGTGTTATCAAAAGGCCGAATCCGTTAAGGGTTCGGCCTTTTTCTTAATTATCATTGCTCTATGAAAGCTTACCCCAACCTTTTTTCGCCACTTGATCTTGGATTTACTCAGTTAAAAAACCGAGTACTCATGGGATCTATGCACACAGGCCTAGAAGAACATCCAAAAGGAATGGCACCGCTTGCTGCGTTTTACGAAGAGCGCGCGAAAGGAGGAGTGGCACTGATCGTCACTGGAGGTATTTCACCAAATGCAGAAGGCTGTCTTTGGCCTAAAGCGGCTAAACTCACTACACAAGAAGAGGCTGATCATCATCGACTCATTACCGAAGCTGTGCACAAGCATAACGGTAAAATCTGTCTTCAACTGCTTCATGCTGGCAGATATGCTGTGCATCCGAAATGTGTAAGTGCAAGCGCAATTCAAGCGCCTATCAATATGTTTACACCTCGCGAATTAACCCTCGACGAAGTCAATAAAACGATCAACGATTTTGCACAAAGCGCTGCCTTAGCTCAATCTGCAGGCTATGACGGGGTAGAAATAATGGGCAGCGAAGGATACCTGATCAATCAATTTATCGTTACCCGCACCAATCAACGGACTGATGAATACGGTGGAAGTTTAGAAAATAGAATGCGCTTTCCGATCAATATTGTCAAAGCCGTTCGCGAAAAAACAGGCCCTCATTTCATTATCATCTATCGTCTATCGATGCTCGATTTGGTAGAACAGGGCAGCTCATTCGATGAAGTGCTCTTGCTCGCTAAAGAAATCGAAAAAGCGGGAGCCACCATCATTAATACAGGCATCGGTTGGCACGAAGCCCGCATTCCCACTATTGCTATGATGGTGCCACGTGGTGCATTTACCTGGGTCACTGAAAAGCTAATGGGGCATATTTCTATTCCGCTTATTACCACCAATCGCATCAATATGCCCGATTTGGCCGAGGATATTATTCGTTCTAAAAAGGCCGATATGATTAGCATGGCTCGTCCATTCTTAGCAGATCCGCATTGGGTAAATAAAGCAGAAGAAAACAAGGCCAACGAAATCAATACCTGCATCGGCTGTAACCAGGCGTGTTTAGATCAAATTTTCTCCGGAGAAGCCGCATCTTGCTTGGTTAATCCTTTTGCTGGACGTGAATTGAAGTGGAGCATCTCACCGGCTGAAAAGAGAAAAAAAATTGCCGTAGTAGGAGCGGGGCCTGCAGGGCTGCAAGCAGCACTAGTGGCCGCGCAACGAGGACATCACGTTACACTTTTCGAAAAATCGAATCGGATCGGAGGTCAATTAAATTACGCCAAAACAATTCCTTCGAAGTCAGAATTTGATGAAACCATTCGATACTTCGGCGTAATGCTCGAAAAGCATGGTGTTGTTATCCAATTCAATTCTGAAATAACGCAGGCTACCGTCATCAATAATGAATTCGATGAATGGATTATCGCTACTGGCGTGCTACCCCGTCTTCCAGAAATCGAGGGAATTGATTCTCCTATCGTGAAAAATTATACCCAAGTGATCGATCCGTTGTTTGAGAGCAATGCACAACAAGTAGTCATCATCGGATCGGGTGGAATAGGCATGGATACGGCTCGCTTTTTACTTGGCCCAGCAGATAGTACAGCCCATTTCTTAGCCCACTGGGGAGTTGATACCACCATTCATAACCCAGGAGGCCTTAAAGCCACTGAAGATCACAAACCAGTAAGAAATATTACGCTCTTGCAGCGCAAAAGAGGAAAACCCGGTGCGAATCTGGGTAAAACCACCGTTTGGGCGCATCGAAAAGAACTAGCAGATAGAGGTGTTCAATTTTTAGATGGTGTAACCTACGAACGCATTTCGTCCACAGGACTGCATATTCAACACAAAGGGGAATCGCATTTTATCCCTGCAGATTTGATCGTCAACTGCTCTGGACAAACATCTAGTAATACCTTGGATCAGGTGCTTTCTGAGCTAAACATTCCCTATCACCTCATCGGTGGTGCCAAATTGGCCACAGAAGTTGATGCGAAGCGCGCCATTATGGAAGCCACTCAATTAGCATTCACCTTATGAAGCTGAGGCAAAAATGTGAAAAGAGTTTTCATTTTTTGCTTGGTGTAATAAGTACACTTTCTTTAATTTGCAAGGCTTGAGCAGGTAAAACCTTCTCTTAGCCCAACCATACCAACCAACCGCATCTCGTCATTACACTATGATTCAGTATTTAAAAACCGATCCATGGAAAATCATTGAAGAAGGATTCAATGAAAAGCACCAACGCAGCAGCGAAAGCATGTTTAGTATAGGTAATGGACGATTCGGTCAAAGGGCCAATCACGAGGAAGATTACTCTGGAACAACGCTTCAAGGTAGCTATGTAGCGGGAGTATATTATCCAGATAAAACCCGTGTGGGTTGGTGGAAAAACGGTTATCCAGAGTATTTCGCCAAAGTATTGAACAGTACCAATTGGATTGGTATTCGCGTCCAAGTCAATGGTCAAAATCTTGATTTAGCGACTTGTGAAGTTTCTGATTTTTACCGCGAGTTGGACATGCAAACAGGCATGCTTACCCGTCGATTCATAGCAACCTTGGACAATGGCAATAAGATATCGGTGGTGGCTCAACGCTACTGCTCAATGGCAGACGATGAAACCGCCGCCATTCGTTATCAAGTGAAGGCCATGAACTTCGCAGGAAAAATTTCATTCACCCCATACCTCGATGGTGACGTGAAAAATCACGATGCCAATTATGATGAGAAATTTTGGGAAGAAGTAACTAAAAAAGCAGGCGAGGGGAGTGGTTACCTCATCACACGAACCCGCAAAACAGCTTTTGAAGTTGCAGTGGCCATGACATGCAAACTTTCGAAAGAAGCGAATTGGTCGTCTGATGAAGCCTATTCTTTTATTTCTTCAAGCACAGAGGT
>JBDKGH010000141.1:0-7430 GCA_039798265.1 Bacteroidota bacterium
AATTCACTTTTCTACCCGATTCTACTTTAGGAAAAACCACCGCCTTTGCCAACAAAGAGCAATCAGGAAAAGTGGAAATTCCGAAAGCCTATTCGGATGTGACAAAATTGGCTTTTTATCCCAATCAAGAGCAGCTCGACATTTCTAGTATAGACAACCCGATTACATTCTTTGAAAAAGATGCCACGCTCGATGGAACCCTTCATTTACGTCCAAAAGGGATGACGGGTGAAGGAGCCATGAAGTTCTCTGGAGCCACCTTAAGTTCGGGTAACTTTGAATACTTCAGACGACGAATAGAAGCCGATACCAGTGCCTTCCAATTAGCGGGTGCGGAAGAAGGAATGGGCATCGCCTTTAAAACAGACAATGTCAACTCGAACGTCGATTTTGATAAGCGTCAAGGTTTATTTAAGAGTAACGACGGCGAAACAAAAATTGAATTCCCTGTTAACCAGTACATCTGTTTCATGGACCAATTTACCTGGTACATGGACAAAGCCGAGATGGACTTGAGTTCTTCGCGCCAAGCAGGAAGCGACTTGGTAATCGATACGGATGAGGAAAACAAAAAATCCAATTTCTTCTCCATAGCCGCTGGGCAAGACTCGCTGAACTTCCTGTCGCCCAAAGCCAAATACGACTTAAAATCTAGCCGATTGAACTGTCGTAAAATTGAGTACATCGTAGTGGCCGACTCGAAGATCACCCCTGACTCCGGCATGGTGGTTATTGAGAAATATGCAAATATGCAGCCGTTGAAACGCGCTCAAATTTTAAGTAACTACATCACCCAATACCATAAAATCTTCAACGCCGATTTAAAAATTGAGGGTAAGAAGAAATACTACGGTTCAGGGGATATCGCCTATGTGGATGAAAACAAAAAGGATCAGATCATCCACTTTGAAGAGATTAAAGTGGACACCTCCTTGCAGACCATTGCCTACGGTTTAATAAAACCCGAAGACAAATTCTTCCTCTCGCCTGCATTTGAATACCACGGTAAGTTCCGAATGGCGGCCAATAGTGAGTTCTTGGCCTTTGAAGGAGGCGCTCGCATTCTTCATAATTGTGATGTAGTCGAACGCACCTTCTTTAAGTTTAACTCCGAGATCAATCCATTGGACATCTACATTCCTGTAGATACCTCTATGAGAGATATGGACATGTTCCACTTAGGAGCGGGTATCATGGTATCCGAAACCAGCCCTATGGAAGTATATCCTGCTTTCTTATCGAAGAAAAAAGACAACGATGATTTAGGCCTCATTGAAACCACTGGCTTCTTGTACTTTGATAAAGTAGGCCGTCGCTATTTGATCGGTTCGAAAGAAAAAATCAAACAGTCCAATTTACCTGGCAACTTGTTGGTATTGGAAACCGACAAGTGCTTTCTCAATGGCGATGGGCGCATCACCTTTAATGTCGATTACGGCATGGTAAAAATGACCAACGTGGGCGAGGTGAAATATGACATCACGAAAAACGAACTGGCCACTAACGGGGTAATGATGTTGAATTTCCCGATGGATGAAGGAGCCATGAAGCGCATAGCCGAACAAATTGAACAATGGCCTAACCTCACGCCTGTAGATGTAACAAAAACCAAGTACGAAAAAGGGTTGATCGAATTGTTGGGCACTGAAAAATCCGATAAACTCATTTCGGAATTGAACTTGAGTGGACAATTGAAACGTGTACCTGAAGAATTGCAAAGCAGCTTCTACTTGGCTGACATCAAGTGGAGCTGGAATGCCGCTGATGAAACCTTCCAAAGCGTAGGACCGATCGGTATTGCGAGCATGGATAAAAAGCAACTCTTCCGTTATGTAAAAGGTAAAATTGAAATCGAAAAACGCAGAAGTGCAGACGTGATTCGCGTTTACCTAGAGCTTGACGCCTCTGGTGCATGGTATTACTTTGAATACAAATTGGGCATCATGAACATCATCAGCGGTGACAAAGAATTTGTAACCATGATTACGGATGTAAAAGATGATAAGCGCAAGTTTGAAGACAAGAATTTAAAGTTCACCTACCAAAGTGTGGTGGCGAAGAAAAAACGCGACGACTTTGTTTCTCGTTTCCCTGATCTTCGTCAATAATTGAACAGACCAACTTTCAAAAGCCCTTGTGTGACAACAAAAAGCGCACAGGGGCTTTTTCATTTTAAAAAAAACGTGTAACCTCTGCTCTACTGGTGCCGTAATAGGTTCAACTTTAAACATACATTATGAACCTCGCCCAACACGAAAAACTAGTTGCGTTGATGGAAACCCTCAACGCGCTTCAGCAGCGAATGCACCGAGTAAAAGATATGTTTCCGAACTATCATGCTCATCTGCTCCAACAATACAATAAATTATTGCTTGAAGCACGACAGTCGCACGTGTTGCCCCCGTGGATGATGTAAGACTTTTTCCTGAAAACGAAAACGAGAAAAGCTTCCGAACGGTCACCCGAATGAGTGGTTAAAAACTCCTTGGGTTGACTTCGGGAGCTTTTTTTTTGCCATAAAAAATGAAGTCTCCCGGATCTACAAGAGATGCGCGAGAGACTTCCTCATCACTACTAAACTTTACCTTATTTCGGCTAAGCCGAAACCACACTATTTGAATCTTACGATTCAGCTTATTTTCTTATGGACTCAATCAGATAACGAGAATTAAACAGGATCAAAATTGATTTGTTCGAGGCTTGATTATTTTTTTTTCGGCTTAAAAGCTATCATTTTCAAAATAAGAATCATTCAAAATCGTATATTTGAGAACATACCCTTCAAAAATGAAAAAACGATTGATTTCTGCAGCCCTTTTAGGCTTAAGCCTTCATGGATTCGCGCAGATTCAGGTTTTACCTTATGACACCCAGGTGAAATGCGATGTAGAACAACTGAGCACCTTAGCTTATCCCAAAGCCACGAGTACCTGTGGTGAAGTAGCCACTGTTTTTAGTGATCTACTTTTCTCCGGTGGTTGTCTCGGAACCATCGAACGCAGTTATGTTTTTACAGATGCCTGCGGCAACGTGAGTAAAGCGCAAGTGTACATTAGCCTCACTGACCAAACACCACCAGTAGCCCAGAAACCAGCCGATATAACCTGTAAGGGCAATGAGATACCCGAACCCGCTCCTATCACCGCAAGTGATAACAGCAACGAGCCTGTGGATATCGCATTTGACGTTATCCGAGAGTCGGGTGGGCTGACTAGGCAGTGGACATGCACCGACCGCTGCGGCAACCAAACGGTGGTTACCCAAAAAATCACTTTCGTTAAATAAGAATACATCGTTCAAAATACTCCGAGCAAATCCTTGATTTTATCGGATATTCTTGTACTTTTCGACCAATCATAAACTTATCACATCATGTCATTGAGCGAAATGGGAATTCCCAGTGTTGATCTTGCGGAATTCATTCACGGCAATGCCGAACAAAAACAGAAATTTGTCAACGAGCTCGGAAATGCTTACGAAGGCATCGGCTTTGTAGCTGTGCGCAATCACTTGATTGACGCCGCTACCGTTGAAAAACTATATGCCGAAGTGCAAGCTTTTTATAACCTCCCAGAGGATGTAAAACGCAAATATGAAATTGAAGGATTGGCTGGTCAGCGTGGTTATACCTCTTTCGGTAAAGAACACGCGAAAGACAGCAATGCCGGCGACTTGAAAGAGTTTTGGCATTTTGGTCAAGAAGTGACCGATGGCGATCCCATCAAAAATGAATATCCGTCGAACGTTACCGTAACGGAAATACCGGGATTCAACGAAGTGGGATTAAAAGCCTACCGCGATTTAGAAAACACGGGTCGATATATGCTTCGCGCTATCGCTTTGTTTCTTGGTTTAGAAGAAACCTATTTCGATAGCAAAATTCACAACGGAAACAGCATCCTCCGCCCTATTCACTACCCACCGATCACCAGCGAACCAAAAAGCGCTGTGCGTGCGGGTCAGCATGAGGATATCAACTTGATTACTCTACTCATTGGCGCTAGTGCCGAAGGATTAGAAGTGTTGAATAAACAAGGAGAATGGGTGGCTGTAACGGCATTACCTGATCACATTGTGGTGAACGTTGGCGATATGCTTCAGCGCCACACCAATGGTCGTTTGAAAAGCACTACTCACCGCGTAGTGAATCCTCCGCGCGAGAAATGGGCTAGCCCTCGTTTTTCTATTCCTTTCTTCCTTCACCCACGCAGCGACATGCGTCTCGATTGTTTGGCTTCTTGCGTACCAGCAGGTACCGAGCCGCTTTGGGCGCCTATCAGTGCGGGAGAATTTCTCGATGAGCGTTTAGCCGAAATCGGTTTGAAAAAATAAAGAATGAAACTTCGTTTAAGCGAACAACATTTGCGCTTTCGCCTCTCAGAAAGCGAAGTAGCTCTTTTACACCAAGGAAAAAGCCTCACCCAAGACGTGAGGTTTTCTCCTTTGGAAAGTATTGAAATCATCGTTGAGCCGTGGCAGTTAGACGTTATGCAGGCTTCCTTTTTGTACAATCAAATCAAAGTGAATATTCCTATCGCCGCCGTTGCTCCATGGGCTTCTAGCGCGCAAGAAGGTATTTACGACCTGCAGCAAGAAGGCCTCGAACAACCCTTGAAAATTAGTATCGAGAAAGACTTCCCTTGCGACCATTCTCAATCCGCCAAAGGATGTTGATCGATAATCACGGACGTATCATCAACTACCTGCGCTTAGCCGTAACGGACCGCTGCAATTTGCGCTGTCAATACTGCATGCCCGAAAAAGGCCTCGATTGGGCCGCTGCGCATCATTTGCTCAGTATCGATGAAATGATGCGATTGCTTCGCATTTGTTCTTCACTCGGCATCACGAAATTGCGATACACGGGCGGTGAACCTTTTCTTCGAAAAGACTTTCCCTTGTTGATGAAAATGGTGGCTGAAGAACATCTCTTTTCTTCCGTATCCATCACCACGAACGGTGTACTCACCGCTTCTTACCTCGATGAGATGATCGCTTGTGGCATTGAACAGATCAACTTGAGTTTGGATACCTTGGACTCTGAACGATTTGCTCAGATCACGCGGAGAGATAACTTCGATCACGTGATGAAGACCTTGGAATTGCTCGAGCAGTCTCCCATCAAAGTCAAGATCAATGCCGTGATCATGGACGGTGTGAATGATCAAGATATCGCTTCGCTGGTGCATTATACCCGCGATCATGCCACAGATGTGCGCTTCATTGAAGAAATGCCTTTTAATGGTCACGGACACTTTCATGGCATTCGTTGGAACTGGAAAGCCATCATGGATGAAGTGAAAGAGCATTTTCCTTCTCTTGAAAAAATAAAAGATTCGCCGAACAGCACTTCGTTAAACTATACCATCGCCGGACATTTGGGCAAGGTGGGCGTTATACCCGCTTATACGCGCTCCTTTTGTGGCACCTGCAATCGCCTGCGCATTACAGCGAAAGGAACCTTAAAAACCTGTCTTTATTCAGCGGATGGATTTTCGCTGAAAGAAGCTTTAGCTCTTCACGATGATCAAACGATCGCCCAAATTATTCGCCGTGAAGTGAGTCATAAAGCCGTTGATGGTTTAGCCGCCTCATCGCGCACCATTTCCACGAGCATGGCTGAAATTGGAGGATAATATGATTACCATCAACGAAGCCGAAGCCCTTGTTTTAGCCCACTCTCTTCACCTCGATGCGGAGAGCGTTTCGCTCGCTCATGCCCACGGCCGTGTGCTCGCACAAGATTTATTTGCCGATCATGATCTTCCTCCCTTTCACCGCGTGATGATGGATGGTATCGCTCTGCAGCATGCGGCTTTGATCAATGGGCAACAATCATTCGTGATACAAGGTATTCAGCGCGCTGGAGCGCCCGCAAGTGCTTTATTAGATCCCACACAGGCCATTGAAGTGATGACTGGTAGCGTGCTCCCTCTTCATTGCGATACGGTTATTCCGTATGAAGAACTGTCCATTGCTGATGGCGCAGCGCAGTTGAATAAGTTGGATTTTAAATGGGGGCAAAACATTCATCCGCAAGGATTCGATTTTCCATCGGGTGCTTTGCTGGCGGAAAAAGGAACCACGATTCACAGCGGCATCATTGGCATTGCCGCGTCCATTGGACAATCTACGATTTTAGTCGAGCGTGCTCCGCGCATTGCCATCGTATCTACTGGTGACGAATTGGTGTCCATCGATAGCCAACCCGCGCCTCATCAAATCAGGAGATCGAATGCTCACGCTTTGCAGTCGTTGGTGGCTCGCTTAGGCTGGACCTCTCGCCTCTTTCACTTAAATGATAACGAAACCGATGTGTCTTCAGGACTCGATGAAGTATTGCAGCACTACGATGTGGTATTGCTCAGTGGCGGCGTATCGAAAGGAAAATTTGATTTGCTTCCCACTTTTCTCGAGCAAAAAGGTGTGGTCAAACATTTCCATTTTGTTCAGCAAAAACCTGGAAAGCCTTTTTGGTTTGGTTCCCGATCAAGCACCTTGGTATTTGCCTTTCCCGGCAATCCTGTTTCTACCTTGGTCTGCGCCCATCGCTATTTTGTTCCGTGGGCCCTGCAGCAGCAAGGAGCTCGAAACCTAGCGCGCACGTATGTTTGCTTGAATGAAGATATTGAGGTGAAAGGCAGTTTAGAACACCTCATCAGCGTTCGCTTAACCTATCCACCGAATAGCTTGCCCCTCGCCCACCTGGTGGCAGGACATGGTTCTGGCGACTTTGCTCATCTTGCTTCGGTAGATGGATTTGTACAAACCCGAACAGCAAAAAAGGGAAGCATTGTTCCCTTCTTCGCCTTGTTATAAAAGCACCTTAGTTTTTTCTCATCTGCTGGCCACCGCCCGCTTGGCGACGTTCCTTTAAGCGCTGCAAGAGTTCCTTTTTAAACTCTTCTTCCAAAGAAGCCAATTTCACCGTTTTCGCAGGTCCTAAAATAGGCAGTGCATCTTTGACAAATTTGGCCTTGAGGTCCACTTCTTTTTTCTCCAAAACGGCCATTTGATCGGTGTAAGAAATGATATCGTTTGCCGTGTACGAAAACTCCAATTTCTTTTTCAAATCGCGCAGTGACTTTTTAATCTCTTTGCGCTGATCGCTGAATTGATTGTAAACGGGCCAAAACTTTTCTGCTTCCTCCACACTTAAATCCAATTTTTCAGTGATGAAGGCCACCTTTAATCGTTCAATTTTTTCTTGACGATCGCCTCCCTGGGCTTTACCAGATATGGTAAAGATCATAAGGGTAACAAATAAAACGGTTGCTATCTTTTTCATGTTGTGTGTGTGCTTAGTTGAATAAATCTTCATCTCCATTTTCCATTAAAAACTGGATGATTTCTTCGGTGCTGATCTCCTCCCATTTGGGGAGCGCTTTTTTATCGAGAGTTTGAATGGGCTTTTTCAAAGTATCCACCGG
>JBDKGH010000142.1:0-3178 GCA_039798265.1 Bacteroidota bacterium
TCAATTCAGCGGCCATTAAAGCCCAAAAAGAAAACGGCGTAACTCGCAAGTTGGTGGGCTTCGAAATGATTGACAAAGGAATTCCTCGTCATGGATATGAACTCGTAAATGCTGACGGACAAGCCATAGGCGTTGTTACCAGCGGCACGCAAAGTCCAAGCCTAAGCAAAGCTATTGGTATGGGATATGTGCCTACCGAGCTGAGTAAGCCGGGTTCAGAAATTTATGTGAGCGTTCGCGGCAAATCATTAAAAGCGACTGTTGTTTCGATACCATTTTTCAAAAAGTAATTGCCTGTGCTTCCACTGAAAGAAAGAAAACTCGTGGAGGTGTGTTATACTCCATCGCAATACCAACTCTACAAAGAAAACTTTGAAGTAGTGGTGGTGATTGATGTATTGCGCGCAACCAGTGCTATCACTACTGCCCTGCACTGCGGGGTTCAAGCCATCATTCCGGTAAGTTCTGTTGAAGAAGCTCGTGCCTACAAAGCGCAAGGATATATAGCCGGAGCTGAGCGCGATGGCCAAGTAGTAGAAGGATTCGATTTTGGTAACTCGCCCTATGCCTACATGGATGAAAACATGAAAGGCAAAAAGGTGGTGCTCACCACCACCAATGGAACGAAGGCCATTCAAATGGCTTCTGATAAGCCCATGGTAGTCATTGGCTGTCTGAACAACCTCGACATCCTTTGCGATTGGCTTATTGAACAGCAAAAGAACACGCTCATTCTGGCCTCCGGTTGGAAAGACAAAGTAAACTTAGAAGATACCATTTGCGGTGGCGCCATTGCCGACATTTTACTTGAGTCGCGCTGCTTCCGCAGTGATGAGGACAGCACGGTGGCCGCTAAATTTATTTACCGCTCCGCTCGCGAACATTTGTGGAGTTTTTTGCGTTCTTCTTCACATCGTCGTCGCTTGATTAAACTCAACATTCAAAAGGATGTGAAGTATTGCCTAACGCTCAATACTGTTCCATGCATTCCTTACTTGAATAATGGTGAAATCGTGAAAATGGACTATACGCCAAAGAGTAAATAATGTTCAAGAGCAAACATCCTGTACGCTTTTATTTTGCACTACTAATGGCAGGGTGTATTTCTGTTTCTTTTACGAAACAACCTGTTGGACATGCTCATTGCACCCATCCTTCTTGGGGATTTTTTGGTCATAAAAAAATCAATGAAATGGCCATCTACACCCTTCCCGAAGGAATGTTCGGTTTTTATAAAGCCAACATGGATTATCTCATAGAGCATTCTGTAGATCCCGACAAGCGCCGTGTTGCTGTTATTGGCGAAGAAGAGTGTCACTTTATCGATATGGACCGGTATTGCTTCGGAGAGCCTGGCTGCAATCCATTCAACAATGTACCTCGACGCTGGAACGACGCTGTAGCGAAATTTGGCGAAGATTCTCTTCGTGCCAATGGCATTGTACCTTGGCATGTAAACCTGATGCTCATTCGACTGACTGAAGCTTTCAAGTCGGAAGACTATTATAAAATTCTCCGTTTATCGGCTGAAATAGGACATTACATCGGCGATGCTCACGTGCCGTTACATAGTACGAGTAATTACAACGGACAACTCACGGGGCAAAGAGGCATACACGGCTTTTGGGAAAGTCGCTTACCAGAACTATTTGAACCCGGCTATGACTTTTTTGTTGGAAATGCCAATTACATCGACCGTCCGCAAGACTTTATTTGGGATCGAGTGCAAGAAAGTTTTGCTGCGGTAGACAGTGTATTGGGTTTCGAACGTAATCTAACTGCTGAATTTCCTTCTGATCAAAAGTATTCCTTCGAATCGCGCGGAGCGGCAGAAATAAAAGCCTACTCGCGCGAATTCTCCGACACATATCATAAAATGCTCACTGGCCAAGTTGAGCGCCGCATGAAGCAAGCGGTTGTTTCTATCGGCAGCTTTTGGTACACCGCCTGGATGAATGCCGGACAACCAGATCTTACCAAATTAATTCCCGAGCATCTTCAAACAGAAGATCCCGCAGTCGACCCAGAACAACAGCTTCGAGTGCGTGATCATGAATAACATTCAGCTATGAACATCGCTCTATTTGAAGGATTTTATGCGGGTTCACACAAGCGCTGGGCTGATGAATGGAAAGCCCATTCTACCCATCACATCGAACTGTTTACCTTGAGCGGTGCGCATTGGAAATGGCGAATGCACAGCGGAGCAATCACATTGGTAAAAAACTATTTGAATTCTCCTTTTCAAGCTGACCATATTGTCTGCACGGATATGATTGATTTGGCACTGGTGCGTTCCCTGCTTCATCAAGCGGGTGTTCAAGCCAAATGCTATTTGTATTTCCACGAAAATCAACTCACATATCCATTTAGTGCCACTGATTCTGACCGCATCAACAATAGAGATCGGCACTATGCTTTTATCAATTACACTTCAGCCCTAGCAGCTGATGGTGTGGCTTTTAATTCACGCTATCACAAAGAAGTTTTTCTCGAAGAACTCACTCGATTTTTAACGCCCTTTCCTGATCATCAGGAATTAAAAAACGTGGAGCTCATCGCTCAAAAATCGACCGTGTTATACCCAGGAATGCTATTTCCCTCATCTGTTCCAGATCATACAAAGTCCGAAAAACCTCGTTTTCTTTGGAATCACCGTTGGGAGTTTGATAAAAATCCAGAAGCTTTTTTCCGCCATCTAATAGAACTTCATGAGGAAAAAATGGATTTCGAATTGGTTGTAGTGGGTGAACAGTATAAAAAATATCCAGCGATCTTCGATGAGGCCAAGGTGCAACTTCAAAAGTACATTGTGCACTGGGGATATGCCGAAAGCCGGGAGGATTATCTAAAGTTAGTGGCCAGTTGTACCCATTTGCCTGTCACCTCCAATCAAGATTTTTTTGGTTACAGCATCATCGAGGCCGCACAGCTTGGAGTTCAACCCATTTTACCCAATCGACTGGCGTATCCAGAACACTCGTTTCCGGAGGATCATTATTACACTGATGAATCAGAGTTGAAAAAAAAGCTTCAGCACATTTGTCAATTTCCAACTACAAAAAGAAGCTACGACCTTAGCCGTTATGAATGGAAGTCCTTGATAACAGCTTACGATGATTTTTTTGGTCAATAAAGGCCAATGATTGCCACTCACCTACTATAGCCCTCCGTTGAG
>JBDKGH010000143.1:0-2690 GCA_039798265.1 Bacteroidota bacterium
TACCTGTTCATACTGATTTGTTCGGTGCACAGCTTCCTGTAGCCACAAAAGGGAAAGATCCGGAAGAACTTCTCATATGTTCTTTTCATGTAAAAGAGGAGATACAAAGCCTCAGGCTGGCTTTTATGGCTCAGTACCCTAAAAAGGCTTTTGGCCTATCCGAACTTCCTGAAATCAATGGCTTCGCTATTTTAAAGATGGATGCCTATACCTACATCGCCTTAAAACAGTTTTCTGCCCATCAAGTGGCAATGGTGGTGTTTATATCCCCCAACCAAAAACAAAAAAAATCCATCAAGGAATTTACTGCTCTTTTGGGCTCGGTGAAATTTTTGACCTTGGAAGAAATGGATGGTGTTTGTGGGTATCCTCTCGCAAACTATGCTAAAGACGAGAGATCGCGTTTTTTTTCTAAAAGAGGAACAAAAGAAAGGCAGTTCAGAAATTCGCTCAATTATGTAAGTGACTTTATGCAGGCGAAGTGGGGATTGATTTCTTATGATGCTACAATTGAAACAGAAAGGGGCTTTTCATTTGTTGCTTTCGAAAAAGAACGTCAACGCTTGAATAAAGGCGAGTTCACCGAACAGGAATGTTTGGATATGAACTTTCTTCCCAAGAAAAAATGGAGATCTTCCTTGTATTGGGAATTGAATAGTGCAAATATCCCTGATTATAAATCGGAGTTTAAATATAACAACCCTGTTCAACAATCTTCCGAAAGGTATGGCGTGTTAACGGGTGATACCTTGTCGTTTAAACTCTCTTCCTACCCATCGGAATTGCCATGGAAGCATATCGATTATTCCGTTATTGATTTCAGTCGCAAAGGCGTTTATTATCGTTTGGGAAGAACTACAGATGCAATCCACTTTTTTGTTTATAGTCAGGACAAAACGGGAACTTGGCAAAAAATGCACACGGAATTAAAAAGGCCTTTCCCGAATACTCCTTATGAGAGGTATTCCACAGTCAGTTCGCGTGGTTTATTGATCGACCCGGATTTGATTTTATTTGATGAGCCTTGGCGATCGAAGGTTTCGTATTCCGTCATGGCCACTTTTCAGAAAAAGAATGGTCGGTTCCTGTTACCTCAGTTTCCAAGTTTTTACGTGATGGAGATATCGGAAAACCTACCGATCAGTTCGGTTGATTATCTGCCGAAGGAAAAAGCGAATAGCTTATTCATATTTCCCAGCGACGCACTTGCGTCCGATAATGGTGACGACAAAGCCAGTAAGTATTTTGGAGCTGATTTTCTTTACTCAGAGCAAGGATCTTACAATATCGTGCTCACCAATGAACGGGGTGAACCAATCATGCGCGAAGAGTGGACGAAGGAAGAATTGCAAAAGCAACTCTTGAAGATAAAAGCGGAGAAACGTTTTTACTTCACAGGCTTTTATTTTGCGGATGCCGATAACAATGCAACGAATGATCTCATTTCGGGTTGGTTCAATAATGGCAACTTGATATTGAATCAATTTATAGGAGCAGATGCGAATACGCTGAGTAATGAACAGTTGAAAAACGTATTCAGAATACTCAATCAAAGCAATCTAGGCAATCTTTCTAAAGACCCGGCTGACAGCAGATTCAATAAGATCATGAATCGAGTAGAGTATGATGCCTTCGTGTCGTCGAAGTATGTTATAGAAGAAGTGGGTGGTATGTATTATGACTACGGCATGGAGGGTGAGGACATCATGCCAGTTCCAGTAGAAGAAGTGCGACCTTACGGAGACGAACCTGTTTCGTTCGCTCAAGTTATGCCCGAATATCCTGGAGGTGATGCGGCGATGCAAAGTGATATTGCAAAGAATATCAACTATCCACAAGAAATGATTGAGTTGGGCATTCAAGGAAAGGTGTATGTTTCGTTCGTGGTGGAAAAGGATGGATCAATTACGGATGTCAAAGTGATCAGAGGAATCAATGGAGCAAAACTATTAGGCGAAGAAGCGGTTAGGGCAGTCATGAAGTTGCCTAAAAAATTCACCCCAGGTAAAATGAATGGGAAACCTGTAAGGGTTGTGCTAAATGTACCCGTACACTTTCAGTTGAAATAGACTCAACACAAAACACTGTTGAAGAAAAGACATATATCATCTGCTTTTATGCGTGAAAAGTTGTTTCTTTGAATTCATTAGCCCTTTAACTATGAGAAAACTACTACTCTTCGCTTTCTTGTTGCTCAGTATTGCTAGCTACGCTAAAAAGAAAGACAAAGTTTATTTCTATCTGCCGCCTCATGTGTCGTGTAAAATGGATACCACCAAATGGGCTATTCCCTATTTGACTCCAACAGCGATTGATGCGCAGCATGGGCAAGCCACCTTGTGGACAAAGGACTTCAAAGTGGGATTTCACATCATCTCTATTCTTAGTGAAGAACTCGATCCAGTAGAATCGGCTAATTACTTACAGGCTCAAAAACGCTTGGCATCGGGAGGTAAGCAGGATTTGTTGATCTCGAACATCGGTGCTTTTGAAGTTTTTTACTACGATTCAAAAGCGGAAGCTGTAGCCATTTTCACTACCGCTAGCGGTGATAAAGTGATTGTGAAAGCTTTTTCTCTGGAAGAAGAAAGCAAAAACAGCCTTTTTGGAGCACTGAAAAAATGGATTGCCACGTTTCGTGAAGTGAATCCAGCAGATATTGATAATGCATTGGGTTTACCATATCCAGG
>JBDKGH010000144.1:0-15604 GCA_039798265.1 Bacteroidota bacterium
AATGTTTTGGGTAAACTCTCATCATTATTTTCATACTTGAATGCATCGTTCTGCAACACATTTCGGCTAGCAATAACCGATAAACGACCGTTCTCTGTGTAGTGATCAAACTTGGTTCCTACAGTATAATTCCATTGTTCGTTGATCGCTAAACTCCGCAGCAAATAAGTATTGGTTTGAAAGTCCTCTGATGTAGAATCATTATTTAATTTTAAATTCAACTCAAACTGATCATAGGCACCTAATGCAATAAAAGTAAGTTTGTTTTTGTCGTTCAAATTCACTTTCCACTTTGCATTAAAATCATTGTACGTGGGTAAAAAAGGAAGTCCCAAAACGGTAAACAATCCTTGTAAATAACTACGACGTGCAGAAAAAACAAGTCCTGATTTTTTTCCTGTTGGACCTTCCACTGTTACCCCCAAGTCACTGCTTCCTACAACAAAGTTGACCGTTGTTTTATCGGCTCGAGGATCTTTAAAACCAAACTCAAGCACCGAACTCAGGGCATTTCCGCGTGCTGCAGGGAATGCTCCCGAATAAAATTCCACTTCGTTAATCAAATCAACGTTAATCAAGCCCACTGGGCCGCCGCTTGCACCTTGCGTAGCAAAGTGATTGATATTCGGAATTTCTATTCCATCGATGTAAAATCGGTTTTCATTAGCCGCTCCACCTCGTATAATAATGTCATTGCGAAATGAAGGCACTGCTGCTACCCCAGGAAGAGATCGTATGGCGCGTGATATATCACGATTTCCACCGGGATTACGTTTAATTTCATTGGTTCCAATCGTTCTGACAGAAATGGGCGATTCTTCTCTATTGCTCAAGGTGGTACCAATAATCTCTACCCCCGCCGATTGTAATACAACAGGCTCTAAGTAGATGGTTACACTTGCAGGTCGATCATTGGTAACTTCTACTTCGAATAAAATTCCTTTTAAATACCCCGTATAGACCACCTCCAGGTTATACAAACCCGGATTCAATCCATTAATGGAAAATTCTCCTAAATCATTGGTCACCGCTCCTTGCGTAGTACCTTGAATTGCTACCGGAGCAAAACCGATTGGTTCGTTATTCGATTTGTCTAAAACTTTTCCGCTGATAACAGCTGATTGGGAATGCAATGCGAAAGAAAACAATACACTCAAAATAGTCAGTGAGAGCGACTTCATAAAAGAATAAGGATTTAAAAAAAAGAGAGCTTTTGCTCAACTGTACTCTCTAACACTTACCAATGCAATTGGTTCACTCTCAAAATGAAAAATAATGGAGAATAACGTCAGAAAAAGGTAGAATAGATTAGTCCACCCGCAATTGGAAGGTTTGGCGCAACAAATCTACGGATGGATTCTTTGCTCTCATCGCATCAAATTTCTCTTTATCTGTTCGGGTAGAAAGCTTTACCTCTGTTTGTCGTTGAAGATCGAGTTCAAAATCTAATCCTTTAATCCCAAACTCATTGCGCATGAAATCGCCCAAATCTGCGCGGCAATCATTAAAATAAATTTGTTGTGTTTCACTTGGAAAAGCCACACGAAGCAAACTTCCAGATTTTAATTCGAGTACAGCTACTTTCAGCGCCATTTTCACCTGCATATTGTTTTGCAAGCGATGCTCCACAAAAGAGTTCCAAGCGTTTTGGATCTCTGACAAACTGTATTCGCGATCCGCCACTTCTTTTGCTGCGGCTTCATTAGCTACTGCTTTTTCTGTATCCTCATTGCTTTTGCGAGTGAGCGTTTTTATGGAAACAGAATCCTTACTCATTCCGAGTAACGATTTTTTCCCCAATGTAACGGGCTCCTTGCTAACACTGCTAGAAGTCACAACCGTGGCAGGCGCGGGTGATGATATTGGTGTTGGTTTAGGCGCTGTGCTTATCACTCCTGAAGGTTTAGCCGCAGAAGTATTCGATACCGAAAGCTGACGCTCGCCGCCTCTAAAAGGGATTAGTTTAAACTTTTTTTTTTCGCCTTCCCTGTTGTTATAAGGAATGCTGCACAGACGCATGAGCGTTAATTCGACCAACAGTCGCGGGTGTTTACTCCCGCGGTATTGAATATCGCACTCGTTGATAAAGTCTAAACCCTGAATGAGCAAACGCAAGTCTGCTGCCGCTCCTTGCTGCTGATAACGATTAGCTACATTATCGCTCACTTCTAGAAGTTTGATGGTCTCTGGATCCTTACAAACTAACAAATTGCGGAAATGCGAACCAATGCCTGTAATGAAATGATGCGCATCAAATCCTTTGTTCAACACCTCGTCAAACAAGAGTAATGCGGCAGAAATATCTTCTTGCAATACTGCGTCGGTCAATTTGAAATAATAGTCGTAATCCAAAACGTTCAAGTTTTGAATAACCAACTGATAAGTCAAATTTCTTCCGCAAAAAGCAACAACTTGGTCAAAAATTGAAAGTGCGTCACGCATAGCGCCATCGGCCTTTTGAGCAATGACGTGTAGAGCATCCATTTCGGCCGTTATGCCTTCTCTTGAGGCAATAGAAGCCAAATGTTCGGTCATGTCTTTTACTTTGATTCGGTTAAAATCAAAGATTTGACAACGACTCAAAATCGTAGGAATAATTTTATGCTTTTCCGTGGTTGCCAAAATAAATATGGCATGTGCTGGAGGCTCCTCAAGCGTTTTCAAAAACGCATTAAATGCGGCCGAAGACAACATGTGCACCTCGTCGATGATGTACACCTTGAAGCGTCCTTGTTGTGGAGGTATGCGCACCGAATCAACAATGGATCGAATATCATCCACCGAGTTGTTACTCGCAGCGTCCAACTCAAAAATATTGAACGACAAATCGATACCCGAGTCATTCATGGCCTCGTTCACAGCACGGGCAAAAATCCGAGCACACGATGTTTTACCCACACCGCGTGGTCCGCAAAACAAATACGATTGAGCTATCTGATTGGTTGCTATGGCATTTTGAAGCGTAGCAGTAATCGATTTCTGCCCAACAACGGTATCCCAGTTGTCAGGACGGTATTTACGAGCGGATACAATAAAATTTTCTGCCATAGTCCCGCAAAGATGCGCCTTGTAGCACTAATTGCGCAATAGAGGTTATTCACACCTTTTACACAACCAACTCTTTTCGTTTCTTTGACCCTGAACATCAAACCTTATGAGTAACACCGAAAACCTAAAACCTACCCTTGGCCTGGTAGATGCCACCATGATAGTTGCGGGATCTATGATTGGATCTGGTATCTTTATCGTAAGTGCCGACATGGCTCGTCAAGTATATAGTCCCGGCTGGCTAATTGTGATGTGGCTGCTCACCGGCGTCATTACGCTCATTGCCGCACTCAGCTATGGCGAACTCAGCGGTATGTTTCCGAAAGCTGGCGGACAATACATCTATCTCCGCGAATCCTACAACAAGTTAGTTGGCTTTCTTTACGGGTGGAGCTTTTTTACCGTTATCCAAACCGGTACGATCGCGGCTGTTGGAGTTGCATTCAGCAAATTTGCGGGATATTATATCCCCGCCCTGAATATGTCCGATGAGAATATAATTTTTTCCTATGGTTCATTCAAACTTTATCCCGCCCAGTTCATGTCTATTGGGCTGATCATATTGCTTACCGCCATTAATACTCGCGGTGTAAAAGAAGGAAAGCTGATTCAAAATGCTTTCACCTTTACCAAACTCGCCGCCCTTTTTGGCATCATCATATTCGGTTTTATCATCGGCTTCGATTTGGAAATTTGGAACGCCAACTGGTCCAATGCTTTCGCAATGGATTCTGTTAAAGACGTAGATGGACTTACAGTAATGTCGCATCTCACCGTATGGGGCTTAATTGGCGGGATTTCAACTGCAATGGTGGGTTCTGTATTTAGCTCAGACGCATGGAACAACGTCACCTTTATCGCTGGTGAAATAAAAAATCCCGCAAAAAACATTGGCCTTAGTTTATTCTTAGGTACTTTAATAGTAACCATTATCTATATCTCCGCAAACTTGATGTACTTGGGTAATTTGAGTATGCACGATGTGGCTTTTGCAGCACAAGATCGCGTTGGTGTGGCCGCTTCACAGCACATTTTTGGTGAGGTAGGTACCTATATCATAGCAGCTATGATCATGATCTCTACTTTTGGTTGTAACAATGGTTTGATTTTATCAGGCGCCCGCGTGTATTACACTATGGCTCAAGATGGACTTTTCTTCAAGCAAGCGGCTCGTCTGAACAAAAACCAAGTGCCTGCGTGGGCATTATGGGCCCAATGTTTTTGGGCTAGCGCCCTTTGCCTAAGCGGAACCTATGGCAATCTTCTAGACTATGTTGTATTCACCGTGATGGTCTTTTACATTCTTACCATCGCAGGAATATTTATTTTGAGAAAAAAACGTCCAGATCTCGCCCGACCCTATAAAGCTCCTGGATACCCTATCGTACCTGCCTTATACATTCTGCTAGCATTGGCCTTTTGTATTTGCCTTCTCACTTTTAAACCAGACTACACTTGGCCTGGGCTTATCATTGTGCTATTGGGAATACCCGTTTATTACATCACGCAACAAGTTAAAGCATAATCTATTTTTCATATTTCCAATTGCGCCTTTTCCCTTCTGCACACCAATCGACAGAAGTGTTAAGGCGCTTTTCGCGTGTGGAAGATTGTTTAGCCCCATCAATCCAGTTGATGTATTCATTTTTTTGCGAAGGTGATAAGCTTTGAAAAAATTGAAAGGCTTTGCCGTCTTCTTTTAACGCTAACTCAAAATCCTTAGGCAAAGACAACTCCTTTATCTCTCTAACAACCTTCTTTTGGTTCTTCACACCATCATCTATCAACTTCATAGCTTGACGAATAAAATCAACCAGATGTGTATCGGCAGGTAAATCCTGAAGAGAAGTAATACGTCCGAGTTGGCCCATTGAATTTCTTGTCGCGTCCATTTGCAATAAACCTTTGGGGTCTTTGAACATGGCACCTAACCAAAACCACAATGAACAATGCTTGGTATGGGCTGCCATAGCACAAAGAATAGATCCTTTGTACATAAAATGCGGCATACCCCATTTAATGGTCTCTTCTACTTCAGGACATGTTGAATGAACGAGAGCACGAATATGAATGAGAATTGGACTTGCGAAAGAAGCGGCGCTGTCAATGAAGTCGTCAACTTTAGGATGAAGCGAGGCCATAGGAATTAATTTTTACAAGGATACTTCTCAATCTTTCACACTACAAAAAATTGCTCTTTCACTCTCCTGCACGTGCGTGGTTAAATTCCTTCTCACACCTTGTAATACTATACTATGACCTTCGCTTCAGCCATAAAATCAAGAGCATAATGCCCTATCCAAAAACTACACTACTTTAAAAACTACAAATTGACGCGGCTATTTAACCCCGACCAATCCGATGGATAGGCCAAGATTCTGCGTGGATCAACTTCCAAAAAACGAAACCAATCAGCCACTTGAGCATTCAACTCTGGCCGACCTCCTATCAAAAAATACAAATCACTTTGATAATTGGTATGTATCACAACTCCCAATATTTCTTGATGAAGAGAGGTGTTATTTAATCCCCCTTCAATGCTTTTTTCAAAGGATAAAAAGTGAACCATCAATCGGCTATTGCTGGTGTTTTGTATGCTACTCAATTCATCTTGATACAACACTACACCTTCCTTATCATTTAAGTAAATCAAGGTTAAATAACTCTCTTGTTCATGAGCCAGCTTTGATTTTATGAGCGGAAAAGCAGGTATGATATGATCCCCACTCACAATCACTACGTAATGGTTGTGATTGTCGGAGTTAAGCTGAAACAAAGCGCGTTTTGCTTCTTCAGTATCGGACTCAGGGAACAATGGGTGGATCATTCTTTCAGTTTCGGAAGACAAAGGTGTGTACTTTGCTACAGCGCTTCCTTTGACATATATCAAACCGCCCGATTTTAACACTCATTTTAACATGATATAAATTAAAAGCCGAACAAATAAAAATGACCATTGTCATTTCTTACTAAGAAACAAAAAGTATAGATCGATTAAAATTGGCATTATCCAGTCAACAAAAAGAACCGACAGGTTTGAATAACCTAATCCTTTTTTAACGTGCTAGAATTTTACTTGTATAAAAACTAACTATGCGGTGAGCGAATTCTACTCAGCGTTTCCTGTGTGATCCCTAAATAAGAAGCAATCATTCCTAAAGGCACTCTTTTCAGTATGGTCGGATACCGTGACAAAAGAGAGTTGTATCGATCCTTTGCTGTTTGAAACTGGAGACTGTATAAGTGATCCGCTACTTCGCTCATCACATTAAAATTAATGAGACGGCCAACTCGCTCTATTTCCTTATGCTTATCAAATAAATAATTCAACGACTCTAAGGACAAAACAGAAATAACGCAAGGTTCTATCGTCTCAATAAAATACTTCGTTGGTTTTTGTTGATAAAATCCATCGATGACCGTTGTGAATTCTCGTTCTCCTCGAAAAGAGTGAGTCACATCTCTCCCATCGCGCAAATAATAGGTGCGCACTAAGCCCGACTCAATAAAGTAGAGCTTTCTGCAGACATCGCCAGAATGAACAATAGTTGTGTTTTTAGGATAAGCTTCTCTCTCTTTCAATCGTTCCACATCCTTGCGCACTTCATCGCTCAGTGGCACCAGTTCATTTATCGTTCTTATCAAAGACATCAGCTGGTGGAACAAGTTGGATAAGTAAACCTAGTGATTTTTTTGACATGAATCAAACACGATTGTGTGATCATTGGATTTTTAACCTATATGCTGTTAAGTTATATTTTGACTTTTCCCGGCGGCAATTGAATTTTGAAAGAAAAAATGAAATCCCACCTATGGTCGAAATGGCATTTCTCCAAGCGCGAGCGCCACGCTATTCTTTTCATTGGGCTTTGTTATACGGCGATTTACTTATTCCTCTGCTGGCAAAAAAAGGAATATGCTAAACGGCAGCTTTTCCTAGAAAAGGTGTACCAACCGTTGCTTGCTTTCATACCACACCTTCCCGATTCCTCTTCCACAACAAACGATTATCAAAAGAAAAAGTGGAATGATAACGCCTTATACACCAATAAAGCCACTTACGAACGAGACAGCCTAATTCCTTCTCAAACCTTTTATCCTAGAGCATCACCATACCTCAGCGGCCCTAGCCGTATAGAGATCAATAGCGCAGATAGTGCTGAATGGAATGCCCTTCCAGGAATTGGTGATTACATGACAAAAGCCATCATCAACTATAGAAATGCATTAGGAGGATTCTATTCTTTGGATCAGTTGAAAAACATGAAACAAATGCGTCCAGAAACATTCGACAAGATTAAAGCGAGGCTATGGTGCGATGAATCGAAAATATCACCTATCCCCTTTAACACAGCCGACGCTTATACACTTTCCAAAAATCCATATCTCAATTATACACAAGCCAAAGCCATCGTCGCCTATCGCGAAAAGCATGGGCTATTCACCGATCTTGCTTCGTTATTAAAAGTAGGAGTATTAGATGATTTGACAATTTCGAACTTACGTCCCTACCTTGCGGCCACATTTGAACAAGCCGCAACGCAATGACTCTTTCCGATAAAATCAAAACAGCCATCACCGAAGTCCCCGACTTCCCTCAACCAGGCATTTCATTTAAAGACATCACAACTCTATTTGAAAACGCAGAGCTCTGCAATGAAATACTCGATGAAATGGTGAAACACTATGCTAACCATCAAATCGACGCAGTAGTTGGATTAGAGAGTCGTGGCTTTTTATTTGGATTTGCATTGGCTCTCCGACTCAATGTTCCATTTGTTATGCTCCGCAAAAAAGGCAAACTTCCCCGAAGTACCTTTAGTCAGAGTTACGCCCTTGAGTATGGCAATGCCACCATTGAGGTGCATAAAGATGCATTAGCTGAAGGAAGTCGTGTACTCATTCACGATGATGTACTTGCAACGGGCGGCACAGCAGAGGCTGCAGCTCATCTCATTCAGCAAGCCGGGGCGATTGCGGTTGGTTTCAACTTCATTGCCGAACTAACTTTTCTTAAAGGACGAGATAAATTAACACCACTTTGCTCTGACATTTCTACCTTTGTCAACTATTAGCCTAGTGCTCCTTTCCGTGGTGTAGACTACTTGTCCACACAACCGATTGGTTTTCAAAATTTCAATGATAAATTTTTAAAACCCGATGAATTTTTCAAAATCTGAAAACCATTTGATGATTGCTCAAATGGTGCGTGATTTCGCAGAAAAAGAAATTCTGCCTCATGTGATGACATGGGATGAGTCACAAATTTTTCCCCGTGAAGTGTTTCGTAAAATGGGCGAATTAGGCCTCATGGGCGTCTTGGTTCCCGAAGCATACGGTGGTTCAGGACTTTCCTACAACGAATATATCTCCGTGATAGAAGAAGTGGCCAAGGTGTGTGGTTCCGTAGGACTTAGCTTAGCGGCTCACAACTCACTTTGTACCAATCACATTCTCGAATTCGGCAACGAAGAACAAAAACAAAAGTACCTTCCCAAACTCGCCACTGGCGAATGGATTGGGGCTTGGGGCCTCACCGAAGCCAACACCGGAAGCGATGCTATGCGCATGAAGTGCACCGCTGTAAAAGACGGTGAATACTGGGTAATTAACGGCACTAAGAACTGGATTACACACGGTATTTCTGGAGAAGTGGCCGTAGTACTTGTTCGCACCGGCGAATTACTTGATTCAAATGGCATTACCGCCTTCATAGTAGAGCGCACTACCCCTGGCTTTAGCGGTGGCAAAAAAGAAAACAAATTAGGCATGCGTGCCTCAGAAACAGCCGAGTTGATTTTCGACAATTGCCGTGTACACGAAAGCCAAGTGTTGGGCAAAGTGGGCGAAGGGTTCAAACAAGCGATGAAAATTCTGGATGGCGGTCGCATATCCATTGGCGCTCTCGCATTGGGTATTGCAAAAGGAGCGCTTCAAGCGTCTATCCGCTATTCAAAAGAACGCGAGCAGTTTGGACAACCCATTTCTAACTTTCAAGCGATCGCATTCAAATTAGCCGATATGGCAACCGAAATTGAAGCCGCAGAAGTGCTACTTTATCAAGCTGCCTACCTCAAAAACAACAAAATGAAGGTTACCTTGGAGTCGGCTATGGCAAAATATTACGCTTCGGAGGTTGCTGTAAAATGCTCAACCGAAGCAGTGCAGATTTTCGGTGGATATGGCTATACCAAGGACTTTCCTGTAGAAAAATTCTACCGTGACTCAAAGCTTTGCACCATTGGTGAGGGTACTTCGGAAATACAAAAATTGGTGATTTCCAGAGAAATTTTGAAAGGATAGTTGTATAATTCAAAAAGTGGCGTATTTTTGCGCTCCATTTTCAAAAAGAAAAAACAGACATGTTAATCATACCAGTTAAAGAAGGCGAAAGCATCGACCGCTCATTGAAGAAGTTCAAAAAGAAATTCGAAAAGACCGGTGTTGTTAAAGAATTACGTGCACGTCAACAGTACACCAAAAAGAGCGTACGTCGTCGTGAAGAAATTAAGAAAGCCGTATACATCAATACGTTGAAGTCTCAAGATCAATAACACGATCTTGTTCACAATATGAAGGGCAGTTATCGGTTAAGTACCGTATAACTGCCCTTTTTTTATACTGTGAATTTTGATCCCTTCCTCACCTATCTCAGCAGCGAGAAACGCAGCTCGATCCACACGGTAGACGCCTATCGCAGAGATCTTGAGCAGTTTGCGGCTTTTTGTTTGCGCTCCTTTGAGATCCATTCACCCGAGGAAGTAACAACAGCAGTTGTTCGCACATGGATGGCCGAGCTGATGGAAGAAGGATATAAAACCACCTCTGTCCACCGCAAGTTATCCTCCGTTCACACCTTTTTTAGATACGGGCTTCGCCAAGGTTTTTTAAAAACCAATCCAGTCAAAGGCATTTCAAAGCCTAAATTACCCCAACGACTTCCTACCTTCATTGAGGAACGGGGAATGCAGCGTCTATACCCTACGCTAGAAGCCACCACTACCACATGGGAGGGAGAGCGCAATCAAATGATTATGCGGTTATTTTACGAGACGGGTATGCGTGTTTCAGAACTCATTGATATTCAAGACAGGGATGTCGATTTTTCCATCGGGCAGGTAAAAATTACCGGGAAACGGAACAAAACACGATATGTGCCCGTATCACCTAGCCTGTTAAAGGATTTGCAGCATTATCAGCATTCGCGCGACCAAGCGGTGCAAGGGGTAACACTTTTTGTGACCCGCAGCGGAAAAAAAATGTACCGAAAAGTTGTTTATGTGTTAGTTAAAAGTTACCTTTCGACCATTACGACGTTGCCTAAGAGGAGCCCACACGTGCTTCGGCACACTTTTGCAACGCACATGCTGAACAACGGTGCAGATTTAAATGTGATAAAAGAAATACTCGGGCATAGTAGTCTGGCCGCCACCCAGGTTTACACTCACTTGAGTGTAGAAAAGTTGAAAGGGATACACGAAAAGATGCATCCTCGAAATCGTTAGAATCAAAGGGGTAAAAAAACAATCCCCACCCTCAACATAAAGTTTAACCTCTTAAAACGAAAAGTGATTATGCAGGTACAAGTTCAAAGCATTCATTTTGATGCGGACATCAAATTGATCAAATTCATTGAAGAGAAATTGGGAAAACTGACTCACATCCATGATCGGATCATAAAAAGCGAAGTTTTTTTACGATTGGACAAATCGGATATCAACGAGAACAAAATTGCAGAAATTAAGTTAGCCATTCCCGGTAAAGAGCTGTTTGCCAAGAAACAATGCCGCACTTTTGAAGAAGCTGCGGATACTGCGGTAGATGCTTTACGCCGACAAATTGATAAGCACAAAGCAAGAAATTAAGAGAAAACGTAAAAAAATTTTACGGAACTCTTGTATCAAGAAAAAAGTTGACTACATTTGCACCCCTGTTTTTACGACAGGGGTGTTTTTTTTGTTCTTTGAAAGACTAGAACATTTTTTCAAGCCGGTGTAGCTCAGCTGGCCAGAGCAGCTGATTTGTAATCAGCTGGTCGGGGGTTCGAATCCCTCCACCGGCTCTTGAAAAATGGGGAGATACTCAAGCGGCCAACGAGGACAGACTGTAAATCTGTTGGTTTACACCTTCACAGGTTCGAATCCTGTTCTCCCCACCAAAAAATTTAAGCCTATCCGTAAGGGATAGGCTTGGGTTTTACAAGCGGGAGTAGCTCAGTTGGTAGAGCATTAGCCTTCCAAGCTAAATGTCGCGAGTTCGAGCCTCGTCTCCCGCTCGACAAGGAGCTAGAACTACTCCAAAGAAGTTGGCGGATCCCAACAACCCACAAGCCGTTGTAGCTCAGGGGTAGAGCACTTCCTTGGTAAGGAAGAGGTCACGGGTTCAATTCCCGTCAACGGCTCAAAAGCTTTTAGAGAATTGAGAAAATAGAGAGAGAAAGATTGCGGAGAAAGCAATATTGGTTTTGCAAAATCAACAACAGAGAATAAACAACACAAAAATCATCCGGAAATGGCTAAAGAATCATTCGACCGTTCCAAACCCCACGTGAACATTGGAACTATCGGTCACGTAGACCACGGTAAGACTACTCTTACTGCTGCGATTACAACTGTATTGGCTGCTGCTGGTCTATCTGAAAAACGCGACTTCGCGTCTATCGACAACGCTCCAGAAGAAAAAGAGCGTGGTATCACCATTAACACTGCCCACGTAGAGTACGCAACTGCAAACCGTCACTACGCTCACGTTGACTGTCCAGGTCACGCTGACTACGTAAAGAACATGGTAACAGGTGCTGCACAAATGGACGGTGCTATCCTTGTAGTAGCTGCTACAGATGGTCCTATGCCACAAACTCGTGAGCACATCCTTTTGGGTCGCCAAGTAGGTGTACCTCGTATCGTAGTATTCATGAACAAAGTGGATATGGTTGACGATGCTGAGCTTCTAGACCTAGTTGAAATGGAAATCCGTGAGCTTTTGAGCTTCTACGAATATGATGGAGACAACACTCCAATCATCCGTGGTTCTGCTTTGGGTGGTCTTAACGGCGACGCTAAGTGGGTAGAAAAAATCATGGAATTGATGGCAGCAGTAGACACTTGGATTCCAATTCCTCCTCGTGAAACTGAAAAGCCTTTCTTGATGTCAGTAGAAGACGTATTCACCATCACTGGTCGTGGTACTGTAGCTACTGGTCGTATCGAGCGCGGTGTTATCAATACAGGTAACGAAGTTGACATCATCGGTTTCAACTCTGAGAAGATGAAGTCTACATGTACAGGTGTTGAGATGTTCCGTAAAATTTTGGACCGTGGTGAAGCTGGTGACAACGTAGGTCTTCTCCTTCGTGGTGTTGAGAAAAGCGATATCCGTCGTGGTATGGTAATCGCCGCTCCAAACTCAATCACTCCTCACACTGAGTTCAAAGCTGAGATTTACGTTTTGAAGAAAGAAGAAGGTGGTCGTCACACTCCTTTCCACAACAAATACCGTCCTCAGTTCTACTTCCGTACAACTGACGTAACAGGTGAGATCAACTTGGATGCAGGCCGCGAAATGGTACTTCCAGGTGATAACGTATCTATCACTGTGAAATTGATTGCTCCGATCGCTATGGACAAAGGTCTTCGTTTCGCTATCCGCGAAGGTGGCCGTACCGTAGGTGCTGGTCAGGTAACTGACATCATCGCATAATCGGATTGATGATAAAATTAGTGAAGGTGGAATTTGCAAAAATTCCACCTTCACTTTCCTGTTTAAGGGATAATACATTTTTAGAGTAAAAAAACGTAAGTCAACACTCTTCACTTACGGGCATAGTTCAATGGTAGAATAGCGGTCTCCAAAACCGTTGATCTTGGTTCGAATCCAGGTGCCCGTGCAAAAAACAAAGCTTATGGCTGGCATAAAAACATACATTCAAGAGTCTTACACAGAACTCGTACAAAAGGTAAGTTGGCCAACATGGTCAGAGCTCCAAGAGTCGACCGTATTGGTATTCATTACCACAGCCGTATTAAGTTTAGCCATTTTTTTAATGGATGCCATCTTCGGAGTGGGCAACATTTTTGGCTATAAAGGTCTTGTAGGTACACTTTATTCTATCCTTTGATACTAACCGACCATGGCCGTAAGTGATATTGAAAAGAAGTGGTATGTTGTTCGTGCGATCAGCGGGAAAGAGAAGAAGGTGAAGGAATTCATCGAGAGCGAGATCAAAGCACGTGGCATGCAAGATTACGTAGCACAGGTACTCATTCCTACGGAAAAAGTATTTCAAGTGCGCAATGGTAAGAAAGTAAGCAAAGAGCGTAGCTACTTACCTGGATACGTATTGATTGAAGCGTGTTTGATTGGGGAAATACCTCACATCATTCGCAACATTACCAACGTAATTGGATTTTTGGGCGCTGAGAAAAAAGGCGATCCTATTCCACTTCGTCAAAGTGAAGTTAACCGCATCCTCGGTAAAGTGGATGAGTTAGCAGAAAGCGGCGAAGAACTGAATATCCCATACGTTATTGGAGAAAGCGTGAAAGTAATTGATGGTCCATTCAACAACTTTAGTGGCGTCATTGAGGAAATCAATGAAGAGAAGAAGAAGTTGAAAGTGACTGTTAAGATCTTCGGACGTAAGACTCCGCTAGAGTTGGGGTATATGCAGGTAGAGAAAGAAAGTTGATTAACAATAGTGTGGTGAGCAACGTAATCATAACAGGTTACGCTAGCTTCCCGTTGCAAACCACGCAAACCAAATAAATAAACGCAAAATGGCGAAAGAAGTAGCTGGATTAGTCAAGCTGCAAATCAAAGGTGGAGCCGCCAACCCTTCCCCACCCGTAGGACCTGCATTGGGTTCTAAAGGTGTTAATATCATGGAGTTTTGCAAGCAGTTTAATGCTCGTACCCAAGATAAAGCAGGAAAGGTTTGTCCGGTTTTGATCACAGTTTATTCTGACAAGTCGTTTGACTTCGTTATTAAAACTGCACCAGCTGCCGTTCAACTGTTAGACGCATCAAAAGCTAAGAAAGGAGCTGCTGAGCCTAACCGTCAGAAGGCAGGTTCTGTAACTTGGGATCAAGTTAGAGAGATTGCACAAGACAAAATGCCTGACCTAAATTGCTTCACTATCGAGTCTGCTATGAGTATGGTGGCCGGTACTGCACGTAGTATGGGTATTCAGGTGACCGGTGAACGTCCTTTTTAAACTCTGAGGAGTAAAACGCAATGGGAACCATCAGCAAAAATCGTAAAGCCGTAATGGAGAAATTTGACGCTACAAAGTCATATTCTCTAACGGAGGCTGCGTCAGTAGTGAAAAACATCACTACAACAAAATTTGACGCATCTGTTGATATCGCCGTTCGCCTCGGAGTGGACCCGAAGAAGTCTAACCAAATGGTTCGTGGCACGGTATCATTACCACACGGAACAGGTCGCGCAGTGCGCGTTTTGGTTCTCTGCACACCTGACAAGGAAGCAGAAGCTAAAGCAGCTGGTGCAGATCACGTTGGACTCAACGAGTACATTGAAAAGATCAAGGGCGGATGGACCGATGTGGATGTAATTATTACCACACCCAGTGTAATGGGGCAAGTAGGTGCCTTGGGCCGTATTCTCGGACCACGTGGCCTTATGCCAAACCCGAAAACGGGTACCGTTACTATGGATGTTGGCAAAGCTGTAACTGAAAAGAAGGCTGGTAATATCGACTTCAAAGTTGATAAAGCTGGTATCGTGCATGCAAGTATTGGCCGTGTATCTTTTGATTCACAAAAATTGGCCGAGAATGCTCACGAGTTGATCCAATCATTGATCAAACTTAAGCCTTCTTCTGCTAAAGGTACTTATATTAAGAGCGTAGCTCTTTCATCAACTATGAGTCCCGGAGTACAAGTTGAACCAAGATCAGTGAGCTAATCGCTGTTAACTATCGGATTATTCTTTATGAACAAAGAACAAAAGAACCAGGAAATCGCAGAGATAGTAGAAATGTTGAGCTCAGCTCCCGTATTCTACTTGACTGACACATCTTCCTTGAACGCCGAGGCTACCAGCAACCTTCGCCGCGAATGCTTTAAGCAAAATATCGGAATGCGTGTTGTTAAAAACACCCTTTTGGTAAAAGCTTTAGAACGTATCGAAGGTAAGGACTTTAGCGCACTTCTACCAGCTATCAAAGGCAACACTGCCGTGATGACTGCTGAAGTTGCTAACGCTCCAGCCCGCTTGATCAAGGATTTCAGAAAGAAAAGCGACAAACCTGCCCTTAAAGGTGCATTCATTCTGGAAGATTGTTACGTTGGTGATAACCAATTGGATTCTCTCGTTGCCATTAAGAGCAAAGAAGAATTGGTTGGCGATATCATCGGACTACTTCAATCTCCAGCGAAAAACCTTATTTCTGCTCTTTCAGGAAGCGCAGACAAAAAAGTTGCAGGTCTCGTGAAAGCGCTAGAAGAACGCGGCGCATAATAAATCGCATTCAAAAAAAACAACGTTTATCCTTTTAAAAACCCAATAAAATGGCTGATTTGAAAGCAATGGCTG
>JBDKGH010000145.1:0-36528 GCA_039798265.1 Bacteroidota bacterium
CCGCAGTTTGCTTTCAGTACCTGGTTATTCAAAATTGCCACCAACAACTGTATCGACTATATCCGTCGTAAACGCATCAAAGCAGTTTCGATTGATCAAGGTTTTCAAACGGATGATGGAGATACCATCGAAATCAGCATCAAAGATTCGGTGCTTGACCCGGCTGAAGCAATGCAAAAAGAAGAGCGTATTCGTAAAATGCGCGCTATCGTAGATAAGCTAAAGCCAAGATATCGAAAGCTCGTAGAAATGCGCTATTTCGATGAAATGGCCTACGAAGAAATCGCTGAGGAAATGAATCTTCCTTTAGGAACGGTAAAAGCCCAGTTATTCCGAGCAAGAGAGTTCCTCTTCCAAATGATGAAAAACACCAAGGATAACTACTAAGTTATCCTTTTTTTACGACGTTTCCCATGAGCGATATTTCTATTCTAACCCGCTATTTCCCTGAGTTCTCGGAACAACAGAAAAATCAGTTTGCCCAATTACAAGAACTTTACGCTACGTGGAATGCGCAGATTAATGTAATTTCTAGAAAGGATATCGAGCAGTTGTATGAACGCCATGTTTTACATAGCCTTGCCATTTACCGCTTTTTGCCTTTTCAACCAGGTTCTAGAATTTTAGACGTGGGAACTGGCGGCGGTTTTCCGGGCATTCCTCTGGCTATAGCGCTTCCTCAGGTTGATTTTGTGCTCATGGATTCCATCGGGAAAAAGATTAAAGTGGTCAATGAAGTCGCTCAGGCTTTAGGCTTGAAAAACGTAAAGGCCATTCACGGTCGTGCTGAAACAGCCGACGGAAAGTTTGACTTTGCCGTTACGCGCGCTGTTGCTCCAGCTGCAGAGCTGTATACCTGGACCAGGTCTAAAATATCAGATGATCACAAAAATGCTCTCCCCAATGGATTGATTGCCCTGAAAGGGGGCGACTTAAAAGAAGAGTTATCGGCGATCAAGCTTCCGAAAGAAGTATATAATTTGACAGATTATTTCAAAGAGGAGTTTTTCGAAACCAAAAAGGTGGTCTACATCTCCTATTAATCAAGTATATAGGGGCTAAAAACAAAAAAGGGCTCACGACGAACCCTATTTTGTAAACCTGCAAGGAAAATTTTGAAACCAACGCAGATGATCTTATCTATCTGCGCAACCGTATATAAGACGGTGCCCTTTTGTGGGGGTTGCCTTTTTTTTTTCAAAAAAAAAGCGTTAAGCCGTAAATTTATATCCAACTCCTCTGACAGAGTGGATGTAGCGCGGGTTTCGGCTATCGGGCTCGAAATATTTTCTAAAGGCTAAAATGTAGTTGTCGATGGTACGGGTGCTCGGAAAAACGTCGTAGCCCCAAACTTTCTCCAGTATTTCCTCACGGCTCACTACTTCTCCTTGCTTGATAATCAGTAGTTTGAGTAGCATAATCTCTTTTTTCGAGAGTTGCGTTTCATTACCGTCTTTGTCTAATATGTTGAAATTAAGGAAGTTGATGTGACACCCGCCAAAGGAATACTCATTCAGCTCGCCCAATGTGCGCGCACCTTCATCTTTGCGCACGATCAGCTTGCCCACTCGAAGAATCAACTCTTCTAGATCAAATGGTTTGGTTAAATAATCGTCACCCCCCAATTTCAATCCTTCCACACGGTCTTTACCCGTTCCTTTCGCCGATAGAAAGAGAATGGGAGTTTTGATGCCTTCTAACCGAACGGTTTGGCATACGGCAAATCCATCGATCTCGGGTATCATCACATCTAAGATAGCCAAGTCAAAGGCTTGATGGCGCAACTTATCTAATGCCGATTTACCATCGAAGACAGTGATAACTTGGTAACCTTCCATTTCTAAATTAAGTTTGAGCATTGCGCTCAAACTCTCTTCGTCTTCGACTACTAAAATGCGGTATGTTGAATTTTCGCTCATGGTATTGTGATGGGGCAAAAGTAACTCCTACCTTTAGCAACAATATGACGGAACAAGAAATAATCGAAAAAGTAAACGCTTTCAGCGAAAAAACCTTGATGAAATCATTGGGTATCGTCTTTACCCGCTGTGAAAAAGGTCATGTAGAAGCAACAATGCCTGTCGATGAACGCACGCATCAACCGTATGGACTCTTGCATGGTGGTGCTTCGGCGGCTTTGGCTGAAACCCTTGGTAGCTATGGCTCGCATATGCTTGTGCAAGAGCAAGGTGGCTTGGCCGTAGGCGTGGAACTCAATATTAATCATCTCAAAAGCAAACGACACGGACTAGTGACAGGAGTTGCAAAAATTTTGCACCAAGGAAAGTCTTCTCACGTTTGGAATATTGAGGTACTCGATGAAGAAAAGACACTTTTGGCTATTAGTCGTTTAACGGTGATGATAAAATCGAAGTGATATGCCGGAGAGAATTGTACGCGCCGTATCTCAAGGTGATTTTTTTGCAGTAGCTGTTTTACCAGTATCAGATGATTCTGCTCGTAACCTCAATTTTTTCCATTATACCAATGGTCGTTTTCTGGACGAGTTAGGAAACGAGTTCTTCGTTGAACCTTTTGATCACCGAAGAAAAAACACGCTCGAAGAGGTGTCTCAAACGGAACATATTCAGTTGGTTAATGAAGGGGTCAGGGCTATTCAGGAAGGTCAATTCAAAAAAGTTGTTTTAAGTAGAATAAAAAAAGTAGAACGAGCTTCCATAGAAGTGATCCCCACATGGGAAAACCTCATCAAGGCTTATCCTCAAGCTTTTGTCTATTTATTAAATCACCCCGTATGGGGAATGTGGATGGGAGCCACACCGGAACGTTTGGTGGTGCATGCTCAATCTAAATGGCATACGGTGTCATTAGCTGGTACTCAAGTAAACACAGGCGAAGAGTTGACTTGGGCTGAAAAAGAAAACCGAGAACAAGCGGTGGTTACTGAGTTCATTGTTGAAGAATTGATGGCGGCGGGTGCGCGTTATATTGAAGAGGAAGGTCCATATACATTTGCAGCTGGACCTGTAGCTCACTTGAAGACAGATATTCGCTTTAATGGTGATTTTACTTTGGAGAGCATTCTGCACGCTCTTCATCCTACACCAGCAGTATGCGGTATGCCGCGTAAAGAAGCCATGCAATTCATTTTTGAGCATGAAAAACATGACCGAATGCTCTACAGCGGTCCCATAGGCATTCGCTCTCCATTAGGTCTTCATCGCGTATTTGTTAATCTACGCTGCATGCGAGTTACGGATAGTCAATTTCAATTATTTGTAGGTGGCGGAATTATGCATAACAGTAATGCTTCCGCTGAATGGGAAGAAACGGAAAACAAAGCCAAAACATTACTCAGCCAGTTGGCGAGGTAATTTATGGATTCGAGACACCCACCTTTGTCCCAATAAAGTCGCCATTTTCTAATTCGCAGATCATAAAATCAGCTAAGTCGCCTGAATGAATGGTCCATCCTGGGGTAGGATAGGAGTTTTGTGATTTGTAGTTTCCTGTCCGTTCGCCGTCCTGGATAAATGGGGGACATACAAAAGTGAAGTCTAGTCGCGAGGTTTGAAGCGCATCCAATACTCGAATGTGCGCTTGTGTTACTTCTATGTATTCTCTGGGAAAAGTAGCGGTTTCATAAACCTTCAAGTGTTCGCTAGCCTGTAGCGCACCAATGCCACCCATAGCCATAATACGTTTTACTTTGTGTATACGCATGGCATTGATAATGTGGGTGATATACACCATTCGGTGCGCATGATCAACTGCACTTAGCGCATTGATTACGGCTTCATGGCCTTTTATGGCATTGGATACCGAATCCTGGCTCATCGCATCCCCTTGTACCACCTTTAAATTGGGATGAATCAACGAAAATTTAGTAGTGTCTCGGACAAAGGCTGTAACCTTATGTCCTTTTTCCAATGCGCGTTTTACCAATTGTGAACCCGCTTTGCCAGTGGCTCCAAAGATGATAATATTCATGGTGGTCTGTTTTAAGCTAATATAAGAGAACTACAATGCATTGCGAAAAATGTTGTGAGATTCTTATTGATGGGAGTCAACAAGAGTGCGGCTCGCCTGTTCTATCTTCGCCGTCGAATCGATTCGAATGATTTCTGACAAACAACCCGTAAAAGATCTTATTGCTCTGCTTCAACAGTGGGAGGTGAAGGATGTGATCATCACTCCAGGATCTAGAAATGCTCCTTTTTCATTGAGCTTTTTTAAGCATCCCGATTTTCGCACCTATAGCATCGTGGATGAAAGAACGGCGGCTTTTTTTGCTTTAGGTCTTTCTCAACAAACCAAAATTCCAAGCGTGTTGATTTGCACCTCTGGAACAGCAGCATTGAATTACGCGCCAGCCATTGCTGAAGCCTATTATCAGCGGGTACCACTGATTGTGATTACAGCAGATAGACCTATTGAATGGATTGATCAGGGCGAGGGACAAAGCATTCGGCAAACGGATGTCTATAAAAACTATGTGCGAAAAAGCGTGTCTATTGTTCAAGAGGCTGAAGACAAAGATTTGAAATGGTACAACTTCAGACAGCTGAATGAGGCTATTCAAGAGGCTTTTGGAGAAATACCTGGTCCTGTGCACATCAATTTTCCTCTACGTGAAAGCTTGTATAATACCGATGATCGGTTGTCAGATGTGAAGCCCTATCACACAGCGGCTACTCTACGTCAATTGACAGAAAGTGAAAAAAAGGCCACTCGACAACATCTTTCCCAGGCAAAAAAAGTGATGATTTTGGTAGGACAAATGGTTCCCAATGAAACATTGAATCAATTGATCAATGAATGGGCGAGCTTGCCGCAAGTAGCCATATTTACGGAGAGTCACGCTAATCTTGCTGGACAAGATTTGGTTACGGGCATCGATCGAATGATTTCTGGATTAAGTGAAGAAGATAAGCAGTGGATAACACCTGATCTGCTCATCACATTTGGCCATAACATCATTTCAAGAAGAATAAAAACACTCCTTCGCAATAGTCAGGTAGTGCATTGGCATATCGATGAAAGCGGAGAAGGCTTGGATACGTTCCAGCATCTTCATCGCATTATTCCGATTAGTCCGCTTCAGTTTTTTACAGAAATAGGAAGGGTAGAAGGTAACTCTGATTACCGCGAAAAAATTGTGGCGATGAATGCACTGGCCACCAAAGTAGGAGAGGAGTATTTAAAAGAGGCCTCATTTTCAGACCTGACAGCTCTATCATCGGTAATGAAGGCTATTCCTCATGGAAGCCATGTACAAATGGGCAATAGCTCTATTGTTCGATACATTCAACTTTACACACACCGCGGCGACTTGACCTACTTTGGCAATCGCGGTGTAGCCGGAATTGATGGCTGCACTAGCACCGCCATCGGAGCGAGCTGGATAACCCAAAGGCCAACTACGTTTATCAGCGGTGATATTGCCTTCATGTATGATAGCAATGCTTTTTGGCATAAATACATCAGTGCCCAACTGAAAATGGTAGTCATCAATAATGGTGGTGGAGGAATTTTTAGAATCATTGATGGTCCCTCGGGGCACGAAGAAGCACTCGAACAGTTTTTTGAAACAACGCATGATCGAACCACCGAAGATTTGGCTCGCATGTTTAAGCTGCCTTACTTAGCAGCCCATAATGAAGAAAGCTTGCAACAAGGCCTGAGCTGGCTTTATGATCAAAAGGAATGTGCACTTCTAGAAGTATTCACACCCCGACTTGAAAATGACGCCGTATTGAAGGGCTTTTTTAAAAAAATAAAAGACAAACAAAATAACCATTGATATGAGTACCAGAAATTGGACGAGCATCAAAGAATACAGCGATATCAAATTCGAATTTTTTGAAGGGATCGCTAAAATCAGTATTAATCGACCAGAGGTGTATAACGCTTTTCGTCCAGAAACCAATCGACAGATGATTGAAGCAATGGACATCTGCCGTGAACGTCAGGACATTGCCGTGGTTATTCTCACGGGCGTGGGCGACAAGGCATTCTGTTCAGGAGGCGATCAAAATGTAAAAGGCGTTGGTGGTTATGTTGACGAAAACGGAGTTCCTCGCCTTAACGTATTGGATTTGCATAAGCGTATTCGCGAACTACCTAAGCCAGTAATTGCGATGGTGAATGGTTATGCTATCGGCGGTGGACACGTTCTGCACGTGGTGTGCGATTTGACCTTAGCTTCTGAAAATGCTCGATTTGGTCAAACAGGACCTAAGGTGGGAAGTTTCGACGCTGGTTTTGGTTCAAATTTCTTGGCCAGCCATGTTGGTCAGAAAAAAGCTCGTGAAATTTGGTTCTTATGTGAACAATACACTGCATTGGAGGCAGAAAAAATGGGCATGGTGAACAAAGTGGTGCCTTTGGCTGAACTCGAGGACGAAACTGTAAAATGGTGTAAAACCATTATGAAACGAAGCCCTCTGGCGATTCGAATGTTGAAGCGCGGCTTAAATGCAGAACTCGACGGACAACGCGGTTTAATGGAGTTTGCCGGTGATGCAACTCTTCTATACTACCTCACAGAAGAAGCTCAAGAAGGAAAACGCGCTTTCTTAGAAAAACGCGATCCCGACTTCCAGAAATTCCCAAAATTTCCTTGATCATGGGGGTAAAACCATGGATCAAAGCCATGCGATTACGCACTTTGCCGCTTGCGGCATCGTGCGTATTTGCAGGCGCGGCTTGCTCAATGTATCAAAGTCCTTATCCCTGGAAAATATTCGGGTTGGCCCTTTTTACCACTGTGCTCCTGCAAATACTCTCCAACTTCGCCAATGACTATGGCGACTTTGCAAAAGGAACCGATAATGAAAATAGAGTAGGCCCTCAGCGCGCCCTACAAAGTGGAGCCATCACAGCAGGTCAAATGAAAGTGGCCATCATCATCAATGTGGTTTTGGCACTCATGTCGGGCATCACCCTCTTATGGGTGTCTTATGAAGCAACACAAGAGACCTTAGGTCTTTGGATTCTCCTTGGAATTGGCGTTTTATCTATCGCCGCAGCCTACAAATACACGGCAGGCGATAATGCCTACGGCTACAGCGGGTTGGGTGATATTTCCGTTTTCCTGTTTTTTGGATTGGTGGGGGTAATGGGAAATGCATACCTCTACCGTGGCGATTTTACACCGGACTCCATTTTCCCTGCTATTGGAGTGGGCTGTTTGAGCACCGCTGTGCTTAACTTGAATAATTTGCGAGATCATGTCAACGATGCCGCTTCAGGCAAAAGGACACGAGTGGTAAAAATGGGTTTTTCCAAAGGAAAAGAATATCAACTTTGGTTAATTCTGATAGGAGCCAATTTTGCTCTTTTGTCTGTTTTTGTTTTGGCCAAGTCATGGTATCACTATTTGCCTATTTTGGCACTAGTGCCTTTGGTTATTCATGCCAAAAAGGTTATGCGTACTATGAATCCGGCCGATTTAGACCCCGAACTCAAGAAAGTCGCCTTGGTCACCTTTGCCTTCTCTCTTTTGCTTTGGCTGACTCAAGTAGTGGTAGGTTGATTCTTTTTGGTGAAGTGTACTTATCTTCACCCCCGTAAAATCTTTACTATGGCTAGACACGGAGGCATAATAGCCCTCGATTTCTTATACGTTTTTGCATTGGTAGGTACCATGATGTCAAATGTGTTTTTCGCTATCGGCGATCGTATGCACTATTTGTCGCATGACCATTTGTATTTGGTATTTGATTTTTTTCCAGCACTTTTTTTATTCCTCAATGGTGTGGCTCTGTCTCTAACGCTTCGCGACAAACGAATAAGCAGCAGAAGGACCTTGAGCTATAACAGCAAAAAAGGATTGGTGCTGGTGATCGTAGGTTTGCTCTTTGCCAAATGGTGGCCCATTAATTTGTTTTTCATCACAGGATTTGTATACATGCTTGCTCCTACCATTACGGAATGGAACAATATCTTATTGCGCATTTTAGCCATCTTCATTTTATTAGTCTCTATGATCTTTCTCAACCTAGAGATTCCGGCTACGGTAGACATTAAAACCCTAGCCCTGCAAGGAACGGGCTGGCAACAATTGGTCGCGTTTTTTATTTTCAATGGATACTATTCGATCCTGCCGTGGTCCATCTTTTTTATTCTCGGATTGCTGCATGGCCGAACAGACTTGCGCCCCAAAGGCATTTTACCCCCAAGTTCTTTATTGGGGTTGATACTAATGGTGGGTTCGCTCATTCTAGAAGCTTATTGCGCCGTAGTGTACTCCTTTGACCACAATAAGACGGGCGTTATGTTGCCCATTTTGAGCCTCAAAATGTATATGCCTTCTTTCCTCATGTTTACTGCAGGTATGTTGGTGATATTCTTCAATCTCGCCAATTACTCTCTGCGTAAAGTGAAAAACCTAAAGTTCATCAAGTGGATTCAAAGCAACTCGGCTAGTAAATACAACACCTATTTTGTCATCATGTTGATTGGGTCACTGCTCAACATCATTTTCAACGATGTGTTGTTTTCACGTACCTGGGTCATCATCTTGCTTTCTTTGGGATTAACCTTGGGTTCTCTTTATCTTACTGCATTTTGGAAGCGTAAGTTTACCGGCAAAACTCCTATGGAATGGTTAGTGAAACGTATAGCAGGCTCTACGAAAAACTAAGCCTTTCGTACACCCTTTATCAGTTACAGTTTTATAAACCGGCCCGTACTTCACGCGATGTAATGACGGTGCATCAAGTGGGATTTTTGAAACTCGAACATCCTGATTTCGGCGTGGGGTATGGTGAAGTAGCTCCCATCATTGGACTAAGTGCTGAAAGCAAAAAAGAAGTAAGTGATGCCGTAGACCTGTTAGTGAAAAAAAAACTGACGAGTGCTCAATTGCCCCTTCTTCCTTCCTCTGTTTTTTTTGGACTTGAATCCGCCCTGTTTGATTTAATCAGCGAACATCCTTTTTGTTGGAATCAAAAAACCATGGAAAACCCGCAGATTCCAATCAATGGGTTGGTATGGATGAATCCTGCACCCAATATGCGCTCAGAGGCTTTGATAAAAGCTGCAGATGGTTTTTCATGCATCAAGCTCAAAATTGGTGGAGTCGATTTCGAAGATGAATTAGCTATTCTGAAAGAATTAAGAGAACTCTTTTCTCCCGAAAAACTGACTATTCGTCTTGACGCTAATGGTGCCTTTCACCCCAATGAAGCTTTAGATAAGCTAGAGCGCTTAGCAGACTATCATATTCACTCCATTGAACAACCAATCAAAGCGGGACAATGGAATTGGATGAAAGAAATAACATCGCATTCTCCCATTGACATAGCACTGGATGAAGAACTAATAGGCCTTCGAAAGAAGGAAGAAAAGTTGAAAATGCTCGAAAATACAGGGGCTAAGTATATCATTCTCAAACCATCTCTTCATGGTGGTGTGGAGGGCTGTGATGAATGGATTCATTGTGCAACTCAGCACCAGATGAATTGGTGGGCTACATCGGCTTTAGAATCGAATGTGGGACTAAATGCTATTGCGCAATGGTTATTGAATTATCCCATCACTTTGCCACAAGGATTAGGCACCGGACAGCTTTATAACAATAATATCGAATCTCCTTGGGTGGCAGAAAATGGTTTCCTTTGTTTTGACAATTCGAAAAAATGGGGAGCAATTCCGAGCTGATGGCAGATCTTTTTTACATCAATAATCAAGCTTATTCCAGGTCGGCATTGATCGAACGATCGATGCAATTTCATGAAGAGGATTGGGAGAAAAGCCATTGGGATTTTATTCGAAATTGGTTTGATGAAACCGATTTCATTTATTCGAAAACTAGCGGTAGCACAGGAGAGGCAAAAGAAATAGCCATTCCCAAAAAGAGCATGATCGCCTCAGCTCAATTGACGCAATTGTATTTTAATTTTAATCCAGGAATCAAAGCGCTTGTCGCATTGCCCTCAGAGTTTATTGGTGGAAAAATGATGATTCTCCGTTCTCTGTTGTTTGGTTATCATCAGCTTTGGTTAAAGCCGAGCACAAGACCATTAGATTCATTAATAGAAAATGTTGATTTTACGGCGCTTACACCTCTTCAAGTTACGGATCAATTGAATAGTAATCCTTCTGCTTTTGAGAAGGTAAAAACAGTGATCATCGGTGGTCAAAAAGTTTCTGAAGTGCTTAATGAGCGCTTAGAAAAGCTGAGCAGTCGTTTTGTTTCTACCTACGGGATGACCGAAACCACTTCTCATATTGCCTTGAGAGAGTTAAATCAGCCGAAACAAGATTTTTTTACCACATTGGGCAATACCACGGTCGACTTGGATCAACGAGGTTGCTTGGTCATCGACGCGCCGCATTTGAATATTGATAAACTGGTGACCAATGATTTAGCTGAGTGTAGCTCCAATCAAAGGTTTAAGATATTGGGCCGAGTAGATTTCATGATTAATACGGGAGGAGCTAAAGTTAATCCAGAGCTCATAGAAGATCGTTTGGCTGCATGGATCGAAACGCCTTTCATAGTGACATCCGAAACCGATGAACGCTTGGGTCAAAAAGTGATACTGGTGATAGAATCATCAAAATGGGATCAACAGCGAATAACTGAGCTTGACAAAAAAATGAAGGCGTTGTTCTCTTCATTGGAGTTGCCTCGGGCTATTTATTTTGTGGATCAATTAAACCGAACGACAACCGGAAAGATTATACGCAAATGGAATTGAAACCGCACACCTTGGTATTTGCCTCTGCAAATGCTCATAAAGTGGAGGAAGTGAATGGCAAGCTCCCTTGGACGATCATTGGACTCGAGGAGATTAACTGCCATGACGATATCCCCGAAACAGCGCCGGATCTCAGAGGAAATGCAGCTCAAAAGGCGCGTTTCATTTATGAGAAGTACAGCGTTGATTGCTTTGCAGATGACACCGGGCTGGAGATCGATGCTTTAGACGGAAAACCTGGCGTATTTTCAGCGAGATATGCAGGACCACAAAAAAATACATTGGATAATAGGGAAAAGGTACTGCAGGAAATGCAAACAGCTCTTCATCGTTCGGCTAGATTCAAAACGGTAATCTGCTGTATTCTAAAAGGGGAGGAGTTCTTTTTTGAAGGAATAGCCGAAGGTAACATCACTCGTGAACCAAGAGGAACTGCGGGCTTTGGATATGATCCAATTTTCGTCCCTTTTGGCAATTCGCGCACCTTTGCTCAAATGAGTTTGGAAGAAAAAAACATCATTTCGCACCGTGGAAAGGCCATTGCACAACTTTCCGCCTTTTTGAAGTCGCGATAAACTGACTATTGCTTTAATTTGCACTCTCGCTTGCCCCGAAAGGAGGCAGGAAAACTTGCTTAAAAAATTAGACCTATGACCTATTTGGATTTCGAATCCCCGATCAAAGAGCTCAAAGAGCAAATAGAAAAACTTCGTGAAAGCGAGAAAAAGACTGGGGTTGATGTGTCAAATGCGATCAAAGACCTCGAAAACGCAGTTAAAGAAAAGACAAAAGATATTTATAACAACCTCGATGCTTGGCAGAAAGTACAAGTAAGCCGTCATCCTGAGCGTCCTTATACCTTGCAGTACATCGAAACCATGACCAACAAGGAATGGATCGAGCAGCATGGCGACCGCACAGTGAAAGATGATAAGGCAATGGTAGGTGGATTTGGCGATCTCGATGGCCGCACCGTTATGTTTATCGGTCAGCAAAAAGGAGTAACGACCAAGCTTCGTCAGTACCGAAACTTCGGTATGGCCAACCCAGAGGGATACCGCAAGGCTCTGCGCTTGATGAAGTTAGCCGAAAAATTCAATAAACCCATTGTTACCCTTATCGACACACCGGGCGCATTCCCCGGTTTAGAAGCGGAGGAACGTGGTCAAGGTGAAGCTATAGCTCGCAACTTGTACGAAATGATGAAGTTACGTGTGCCGGTGATTTGTGTGATCATTGGAGAAGGAGCTTCCGGTGGTGCCTTAGGTATTGGTATTGGCGACCGCGTATTGATGCTAGAAAACACCTGGTATTCAGTGATTTCTCCTGAATCATGTTCTTCTATCCTTTGGAGAAGTTGGGATCATAAAGTGACTGCTGCTAAGGCACTTAAGTTAACGGCTGATGATATGTTTAAGAACAAACTCATCGACGGAATTATCAAAGAACCACTCGGTGGTGCACACGCTAACCCCGATGAAGCCGCAGCGACACTCAAACAAGAAATCATTAAACACCTCGATGTTTTGTCGAAAGTGGCTCCAGACAAGCTAGTAAACGACCGCATCGAGAAGTTCTGCGCTATGGGCGTGGTGGTGGAATAAACAGGTTTTTTTGATTTGGTTTTTTTAGCACTTGCAATCGATTGTCGGCAAAATGCTGATAATCTGATGTTATCGCCTTTGATTTGTGGATAAACCGATATAAAGATTCATTTAAATCAGTTGCTAAATCCACGACTCTGATTAGCTTTGCACCGATTTTTAACAGATATACATTAAAACTCATAAAGATGAAAAAACAAAACTTCTACGTATCTCTCGTAGCAGTAGCGTCAGCGCTAATGCTTGCAGCTTGTGCAAACATTGGTTCTATGCAAAAGAAAATTGAAGAATTGAATGCTTCTGCAACTCCAAATCCTTTGGAAGTTCATGGTGATAGCATCGCTCTTACAGTTTCAGGTAAATTCCCAGAGAAATATTTCGCTAAAAAGGTTTCTGCTGAATCTACACCTGTTTTGGTTTACCAAGGTGGTGAAGCCAAATTCAAAATGAAAGAGTTCAAAGGTGAAAAAGCTGCCGGTAACGGTGATATGATTCCTTACAAAACGGGTAAGAGCTTCTCTTATTCAGATAAAATCGCTTTCCAACCTGGTATGGAAAGCAGCAAGTTGGAAATGCGTATCCACGGTAAACAAGGTAGCAAAGAAGCTGACTTCACGCCAATCTTCGTTGCTGATGGTGTTATAGCAACTCCATACTTGATGAAGAGCGATGACAAATGCATCTACGCTGGTGACCAATTTGTGCGCACTACACCTGGTTCATTTGAAGCAATCGTTAACTTCGATTACAACTCTTCGAAGTTGAAACCAGCTGAATTGAAAGATGCTGATATCGCTGCATTGAACGAGTTCTTTACTAAAACTCTTCCTGCCAATAGCCGCATCATCGTTAAAAATATCGAGTTCCAATCATACGCTTCTCCTGAAGGTGAGATTTTCTTAAACGATGATCTTGCTGGCGAGCGCGCTGCTGTTGGTCAAAAAATATTGAACGACATGTTGAAAAAAGCCAAATTGGATTCTCAATATGTGTCAATGATGCAATTGAATCCTAAAGGTGAAGACTGGGCTGGTTTCCGTGAAGCTATGGCGAAGTCAAATATCACTGACCGCGATATCATCATTCGTATCCTTGAAAAAACAACTGACTTGAATAGCCGTGAGCAAGAGATCAAAAACATCTCTAAAACGTACACTGAGATTCAAAAAGACATCTTCCCATCTCTTCGTCGTTGTATCATCCGCGTTAACTACGACCTTCAAGGTTATAGCGATGCTGAATTGGTTACAATCGGTACTTCTACTCCTGATAGCTTGAAATACGAAGAATTGTTGAAAGCTGGTTCTTTGGTTGACAACCTCGATCAAAAAGTATCCATCTACCGCGCTGCGGCTAAAAAATCAGATGCTGACTACCGCGCTTCAAACAACTTGGGTTCTGCTTTGTATCAACAAAACAAAGTAAACGACGCTGTTGCTGAATTCAACAAAGCATATGGCATGAAGAAAACTACTGAAACTTCTAACAACAAAGGTATCGGCGTTCGCTTGAGCGGTGATCGTAAAGCTGCTGCTAGCTTGTTCGGTGAAAGTTCTTCTAAAGAAGCGAAATACAACAAAGGACTTATCTCTATTGCAAATGGCGATTACTCTGCTGCTGTTAGTTCAATGAGCGACTACAAAACATTCAATACTGCTCTTGCTAAGTTGTTGAATAAAGACAACGCAGGTGCTAAAGCAGATATGGATGCTAGCAACGATTCTTCAGCTCTTGCTGATTACCTCCGCGCTGTTATCGCTGCACGTTCTAATGACGCTGCTGGAGTAGCTTCTAACTTGAAGAGCGCAGTTCAAAAAGATTCTAGCCTTGCTGCTAAAGCGAAGAAAGATCTTGAGTTCCGCAACTTCAAAGATGCTTTGAACTTCTAATTCAGACTAGATATTTAAAAAAGGGCTCTCTTGACTACCAAGAGAGCCCTTTTTGTTTGATGTAATGGCTCACATTCTAAGTCATCCTAGCCAGATCTTTAATGCGTATGTTAACCGTATATCGAGATCCAGGAGCATCAAAAAAAAGGCCGCCTCAATTCAATGAGACGGCCTTTTTTATGAAGTCGTTTTATTCTAATTAGAAGTTGTAAGTCAAACCGAGTGTGCTAACTACGCGGGTTTGTAATCCTTTTGACAAATAAGTTGATGTAGTAGTAGTTCCATCACCATTATCAATTACACGCGATTTGGTCACATTCGTGTTATCATCATAGAGGAAGTTAACTGAAGTAGTAATAGAGAAGTATTTACCTAGTTTCCAAGCCAAAATAGTTTCCCATGCTAAATCCACGTTTTGAGGCTTGTCTAAATAATTGCTGAATAATTCTAATCGTGAGTTAACATTAAAATTATCACTGAATTTACGGTTAAAATTCACTCTTAAATAGGAACCCACTTCGTGACGTGCTTTGGCTCCTGGACGAAGTATATTGAATATCGTATTTCCATTGTCGTCAACGGTTGTAACGATCTCGCCTTTTTCTACACCAAAAGCTCCTTGAGCAGCGAGTAGTTCATTGTTGACGTAGATACCGCGGTAAGTAACCGGTGAAAAGAAAACAGAAATGCTGGGCTTTGGCTTGTAGTCAAGACCCAAAGAAAGCAACAGACGTGCAGGGGCAAAGAAGTCTGAAATTAAGGCATTACGGTTCGGTAATCCATTGGAACCAGGTGCATAACCGGGTGCAAACTGCGTATTGAAGTTAAACATGGTTGCATAGAACAACTTGTCGTTGAATGGACGACCGTACTTAGAGGTAATGTCCAATCGATCGTCTGTTTTGATCCAAGAGTCACCTGTGGTAAATCCTTGGTTGAGCAATCCATAAGCAAGTATGGCGCTATTATCCCAAGCATTTTTACCATCACGGTAGTTGATGCTATAGTTGAGAAGTCCATTGATGCCAACAGAGTTGATACCACCAGCTGCCCATTGATTAAAGTAGGAGCCACTTACACCAATGGCGATGCCTCCTTTCGCTGTCCAACCGCTATCAGCGGCAGCTAGCGTTTTCATGTCTTTTTCCTCTGTTGCTGTTGGATTTACTTGCGAAATGAGATGAAATGATAACAGCGAAAACGCCATTACCGCGATGGTTTTTTTATTCATTTTGGTTTAGTTTAAACTTATATACTCGCCGCAAAAGTAAAGGGTATTCCAACTCGAAAAATCACTTTGATCAGTTTTGTTCCCGAATGGAGGTAAGCTAGGTCATCAAATGAGCACGTCATTCTTTTTATAATCATGATGCTTAATCTAAAATTCTTGGCACAGTGATTGGCTTGGGTGATTGAAATTTTACCACTATGAAAAAGTCATTACTCCTTTCAGCTCTCTTTGCTCTGTTGCTCTCGAGTTGTATCGTCATCGAAGACGAGGTTTATTATGGACCTGACGGTAGAGATGGTAAAGTATTCTTCGGCATTGATTACGATTATCAAGCTCCTTATAGTTATTGGGACGACAACTCTTCGGTACCTGAAAACCCATTCTTTGGCGAGTACTACCGCACATGGCCGGGTATTTACAACTTCGAATACTTTGTGAGCCCTTGGGAATATTGGTACGGAACGTATGAAGTTTGGGAAAATCCTGGTACACCTGGACAGCCCAATGGAGTAGCCGGCCTCGATGGTGCCGATAATTATCTCCTCTTAATTTGTAACCCAGACGGTTTTTACTTCGAAAATTGGGATGATTGTGGTTGTACACCACGCTCCTTCACTGACGGTACTCAAGTCATCGAAGCAGATAAGGGCAACTTCCACTTCCGGGTATCGATGAAAAAAACAACCATTCAAGATCGCCCTTCTACTCAACAGGCTAAACTGAAATCATCATAATTTCCCGGCCTTTCCCGGCAATGATAACCCCGATTGTTCATTCATTCGGGGTTATTTTTTTCATGGATTATACGCTAATGTTATTCTTCGTCGTTCCTTTGCTAAGATGAAAGCATATCCAGCAAAAATCATTTTAGCGTGGGCCGAAGCAATTGGTGGTAATCAAGTGATACGCGACTGGCTCACTGCAAATGGATTCCCTGAATTGGGCTTGTTTGTTTTTGCTTTGCACCACAAAGAAGATGCTCGTCAATGGTTGATGGAAAACGGACACCCTGAATTGATGGCCTTGATCAATGGGGCAGAAGGGATGCCGAATGCTCGATTATGGTTGAGGAAAAATGGCTATGATGTGCTGGAAAAAATGGCCCTTTCTGCTGATAACGACGAAGAAGCTTTTAATTGGCTAATGGCAAACGGTTTTCAGGATATGGCGATGGTCAGCTACCGCATTAGATCGGTGAAAAATGAAATCGAACGTCGTAATAATGACATTCACACCATTTCTTCCGAATAGTTATTCGTAGGTGTAGGTCAACGAGCTCATCTTCTTTTCATCGAAAATGTAATTCGATACCTCTAACATCTGTGCAGCGGTTATTTCTTCCACTTTCTGAAAGATCTCTTCAAGCGTATCTATTCGATCGAATAACATCAGACTTTTTCCCAAATTAAACATTAGCGCGCCTCCGCTATCCTGCGCCAGTCCTATTTGACCAATGATTTGTTTTTTCGCTTCGTGAAGCTGGCGTGTAGTGAGCGCTTTTTGCTTAAAGGCATTCAGCTCTTTCCAAATAAGAGCCTTACTTTTTTCAAGCTGACCTTTTTCAGTGCCTAAGTAGATAGAGAATATTCCGGTGTCTGTAAAAGGAGCGTAGGTTGAATCAATTTGATAAGCGATACCGTGTTTTTCTCGAATATTCAAACTAAGTCGATTGTTCATCGCTGGTCCACCCAATAGATTATTCACCAAAGTAAACGCAGGACGCATTTTATGGGGATAACCGTAGGCCAAAGTGCCCATTACGTAATGCACTTGGTGGATGTCTTTAACCACCGAAGAGTGGTGAGATTTGTATCCTTTTTTCTTCTCCCGTGGAAGTGGATTTCCTTTTAGCTCGTGATCAGCAAAGTGCTTTTCTAAGAGCAGCTTCAATTTAGCGGTGGTGATATTTCCCGCACTCGAAAAGACGAGATTGGATGCATAGTAATTGCGTTTTCGAAATTCAACGAGGTGTTTTTTACGAAAAGACTTCACACTCTCGGGCGTGCCTAAAATGCTTCTTCCTAAGGGATGTTTGCCGAATAGCTGCTCATCAAAATCCTCGAAAATCATTTCGGATGGACTGTCTTTGTAGCTGTTGATTTCATCAATGATCACTTCCTTTTCTTTCTCCATTTCATGATCAGGAAATTGAGCAAAAAAGGCAATATCTGAAATCAATTCAATGGCACGTTCATAGTGCTCGGTAAGAAAAGAACCGTGAATCCATGTTTCTTCTTTAGCCGTGAAGGCATTGATTTCGCCTCCTACCGCATCAAGTCGACTCAGTATGTGATATGTTTTGCGCTTTTTGGTGCCTTTAAATAGGCCGTGCTCCATGTAGTGCGCTAATCCATGTTCGTGTTCCATTTCGTCGCGACTCCCTGCGCCTATCAATAAGCCGCAGTGAGCCACGGTTCGGTTCATGGGTTGGTGCACCACGCGAATACCATTGCGCAGTGTGAATACGTCCGGTTCTGTCTGCATTAATGCGCTCCGCCTTCGTGATCGTGTCCTTCGTGATCGTGACCTTCGTGATTGTGGTCGTGGCCTTCGTGATCGTGACCTTCGTGACCTTCTTCCTGAGCTTTATAGCCTTCGATCATTACACCTACGGCATCAAAAGCCAATACAGGTTTTGGCTCGGTAATCTTTTCAATTTCCTCAGCCGATTTTCCTGCATCTTCGGCCAAATGGCGCAAGTATTCTACATCAAGTGTGTCGTAATAGGCATGGCCATTCATCGTCGCCATCAATCCATCCGCACCTTCTAAGGGTACTGCAAAATTATGATCATGCATAAACACGGTCATCGTTTCGCCAGAAGGAAGGGCAACATCCATCCAACAACCGGCTTTGCGGCAGGTTTGAACGATTTTACCAGAAAAAGTAACATTCAATGAGTCTTTTCCCGTCATTTCTTTTACTAAAGCATCAACGGTAATCGCTCCTTTGGGATCAAACTGTTCGCCGAAGAACGAAGGCTCTACAGCAGCGGTTTCTTGATTGTGAGAGTGATCACAGCTATTGAAGAATAAAGCGAGACTAAAGAAAAAGGCAACTTTTTTCATGCGGTAATATTTTGGGTAAAGGTAATAAGGGTTATTTCTTTTTAATCACAAATTCTGTTCGGCGATTCTTGGCACGGCCTTCCTCTGTGGCGTTATCTGCTAGGGGTTTGGTTTCGCCATAGCCTTTGGCCGTCATCCGTGAACCGTCAACTCCAAGACTTGCCAAATAATTCAGTACCTCAAAGGCACGATCGGCCGAAAGAGCCATGTTATTTTGATCATTGCCTACATTGTCGGTATGTCCTCTAATCTCAATTTCCAGCCCAGGATTGTTTTTTAAATAGTCTGCAAATGCGGCCAGTATAAGTTTACTTTCTTCTTGTATTTCGGCTTTATTGGTAGTGTACACAATGTCGTTAATCACAAAGGGTGTGTCTTCGGCTTCTTGTTGTACCTCCATGTTTAACTTGAGCACTACGGGTGCCTTGGTGTCTTCTTTACGACTAACAATTCGCGAGTTGAAAGCTATACCATCACCAGTCACATTAAGCAATACGTCTTCCTTTTTATCGAGCTTTACGATAGCAGCGTAGCTACCATCGTCGGCGTTTACTTTTACTTTTTCACTCGTGCCGCTTTGGGCGTATTTGATTTCAACGGATGCATTCTGCACGGGCGATTGATCGGGAGTATTCACCGAACCTTTCATAATAGCTACACGCTCGGGCTTCGCTTTTTCGGGCATCTTGAATTCATAAATGTCCCAACCTTTTTCACCGTTGAATTTGTTCGCTCCAAAATAGGCCACATCACCATCGCTAGCTACGATGATCCCTAATTGATCTTCTTCATTGTTGATGGGGTAACCGATGTTTTTCGGTGCAGTGAAAGTGCCATCATCGTTGAGCTTGCAATAAAACAAGTCCATGCCGCCAACACTGATATGCCCATTGGACGAAAAGTAAAGGGTGCGACTATCACTGTGCATGAAGGGCGCTTTTTCTTGTCCCTTCGTATTGATGTTACTCGGAAGAGGTTTCGCTATAGACCATGATCCGTCTTCCATTCGCTGGGAGTAAAAAAGATCATGACTGAAGTTGCCGTTTGCGTCTTTTGTGCAGCCTTCGCGCACCGCGGCAAAAAATAAAAACTGGCCATCACCACTCAAGGATGGTTGAGCTTCCCATCCATTGTCGGTGTTAATCGCCGATCCTAAATCCTTCAGTTCACTCCATACATAAACGGTATTTCCTGCTTTGTCTGTTGTTTTTTCATACCGCGTAGAAAAGAGATCAATGTTTTGTGGATTGGTGCCTTTGGGATTTTTTTTTGCGATAATCATTTCTTTGTTGTCCACAGATACGGTAGCTCCTCCATAACTATCGCCGAGGTTAAAGGGCTCGGGCAAGGCTTCACCAGTATTGAAGTCTTGATTGATATCTGGTCTTTTGCACCAAGTAAATTCTTCTACCATTTTCGTTTCATAATCTCCTTTGGCTTGCTTGAATTTTTTTCGAGTAAAAAACATGATTTCACCATCAGGCGATATCAGCGGTAAGTAATCATCATCTCCACTGCTTACACCGAACACTTTTACTGGTTTATAGTCGATAGGATCCTTGTAAATGTCAGCGTATTGTTTGACGCTTTTTAAAGCCTCTTCCACTTCGTCGTACTTTTTCTGATAATCTTTTTCGAACTTACTCGGATCGCCATCAGGGAAACGAAGAAATTTATTGAAGGACTCTTCTGCCTTTTCGTACTCTTTGTCGGCATACTGCATGGCACCGAGGTAGTACCATACTTCGGAGTGGTATTCAGGACATATTTCTGCGATTTTTTCAAACCTGCCTTTTGCAGGCTCGAAAGAGGCCCCAGATCGCTTCGAACGCAAAAATTCTAATTCACCCAAGCGCATTAAGCAAGGCAAACAATTGGGATCTTCTTCTAATGATTTGTCGAGAAAGGCCAAGCGTTCGTTGGCTTCGTATTTTTTTGTGTCACGGCTTTGCTCCAACAATTTTGTGATCTTGGAAGAAGCTTCGTAGGTGCACGCATCTTGTGCGAACACGGAAAGAGAGAACAAGCTAATAACCGATAGGGCGATCCATTTCATGGGACAAATGTGGGTGGAAATTGGTTTTGGAACAAATAATATCTAAAGGCATAGGGGGTGTCTTTTCGACACCTATGACCGGAACAACGAAAAGCTATGCCATTATTTTAAGGATGGGAAAAATTGTTTAGCTTTCCACCACTAACACCCGCTTGTCATGACTACCGATTCCATATCAGCTGACCTCAAAAATGCGATGGAGATTTCGTCCGCCGCATGTGCCATTTTTACCAAAGAAGGTAAACTGATTGTCGCGAATCACCAGTTTGATGAGATCATTCAACAATTCTCAAAGCCCGACTTTCAATTCGATCAGTTGGAATTACAAGCGGCTAATTTTGGGAAAGCGATCTTTTGGGAAGATGTGTTTCAAAAGGCCTTCGATCAGCCTTTTACCATCCAAGTTCGTATGATACAAAGCCCCGGACGCACCTATCGCTGCCGCATGGGAGCCATCGAACAAAATGGGAAGGTTGTCATTATGTGTTTTTTCTCCGACATCACTACACTCACTGAAATGGAGTCTAAGCTCGCTGAAAGAGACAGTATTCTCGATCGCGTGATCAATGAGTTTCCCATGATGATAAGCGCCATCGATTCAGATGGGATCATTCGTATTTGGAATAACCGCTGCGTGGAAATGACGGGCTACACGGCTTTAGAAATGATCAATAATCCAGAAGCGTTGGGCTTATTGTTTCCCAATGCCCGTCAGCGATTTGAAATTTTGGAAAAGTGGAAAAATCGCGACAACAACGTTATTCGTCACTGGAATATGGAGGTGACCTGTCGCGATCAAACGCGTAAATTGATTTCTTGGACTGTGAGATACCGCGAGGAGGCCATTGTTCCCGGATTGCATCATTGGGCGGTGGGCATGGATATCACTGCTACGCAAAAAGCAATGATCGCCCTGCGTGAAAGTGAAGAACGATTCAGCATTATTTCCAAAGCCACGAATGACGCTGTTTATGACTGGGATATGGTCACCAATGAATTGTGGTGGAACAATGGACTGACAGATATTTTTGGATACGAAGAGCGTGAAATTGAAAACAATATTGACTGGTGGGTGGAACAAATTCATCCTTCTTTCCGCGATTCGGTGTATCAACGATTGAAAGAATTTATCGATTCTGGTCAGGAGTTTTGGAGCGATGAATATCCGTTCATGCGTAAAGATGGCAACTACGCTTATGTATTCGATAAAGGCTTTTTCATCCGAAATGAAGCTGGCGTAGTAGTGAGAATGATAGGAGGTATGGTGGATATTACCCGAGAAAAAGAGTGGGAGCGCATCGCATTGGAACGTGATGATCAATTGATTCACCTGCTCGAGGATGAAGAAGAAAATAACACTGAATTGATTGATCGCCTCCTAGATTACGCCCAGCGAATAGAGCAGAACGATTCGGTAAAAACCAAACTAGAAGTAGGACTCGCTCAGTTAAAAAATCGTATTCTATCATCTGAAAATGATGCGTTGTAAGCCCGAGGGGTGTTACTTTGCAGCATGAATTACAGAAGACTCGGCAAAAGCGGCTTACAAGTAAGCGAACTATCCTTTGGTTCGTGGATCACCTTTGCTAACCAAATAGAAGATGGAATAAGCGATCGACTCATGGATATCGCTTATGATGCAGGCGTTAATTTCTTTGATAATGCCGAAGTATATGCGGCAGGCAAGAGCGAGGAAGTCATGGGCGATATCCTCAAGAAAAAAGGTTGGGCTCGCGACACTTATATTGTGAGCAGCAAAGCTTTTTTCGGAGCCGGAGGTAAAATTCCTACGCAAAGAGGTCTTCACCGCAAACATCTTGTAGAAGCATGTGAAGCAGCATTGAAGCGTTTGCAAATGGATTATCTGGATTTGTATTTCTGTCACCGCCCAGATAAAAACACACCCATGGAAGAGACCGTGTGGACCATGCATCAGTTGATAATGCAAGGTAAAATTCTCTATTGGGGAACAAGCGAATGGAGTGCGCAAGAAATTATGGAAGCACATATGGTGGCTCAGCAATACAAGCTAATAGGGCCTACTATGGAGCAACCGCAATACAACATGCTTACGCGTCATAAGGTGGAGGTAGAATATGCTCAAATTTATAAAACCGTCGGTTTGGGAACTACCATTTGGAGCCCACTGGCCAGCGGATTTTTAACGGGTAAATACAACAACCAAATACCAGAAGATTCACGTTTGAAACGTGATGAATTAAATTGGTTAGCTGATCGCACTTTGGTAGAAGATAATTTTAAACGAGTACAAAAGCTGGGCGATTTAGCAAAAGAATTGGGAGTGAGTTTACCACGACTAGGGGTGGCTTGGTGTTTAAAAAATGAACAGGTAAGCACCGTGATTCTTGGAGCAAGTAAGGAAAGTCAGTTGGTAGAAACACTTACCTCTGCTGAAGTTGTTCCCCTGCTTACGCCTGAAGTGATGGAAAAAATAGAACTGATATTGGGTAATAAACCCGCTCATCCGCAATACTGATCGAAACGATGCGAATAGATATTCTAACCATTTTGCCTCGTTTGCTCGATGGACCCTTTGCCGATTCTATCCTAGAACGAGCTCAAAAAAATGGCCTTTGCGAAATACATGTGCACAATATCCGAGAGTATTCAACGGATAAACACAAAAGTGTAGATGATTATCAGTTCGGCGGTGGGGCAGGTATGGTAATGCTCATCCAACCGATTGCTGATTGCATTGATCAATTGAGAAAAGACCGCACATACGATGAGATTATTTATCTCACTCCAGATGGTGATCGCCTCAATCAAAGTATTTGTAATGCCTTATCCTTAAAAGGAAATTTGATCATGGTGTGTGGACATTACAAAGGCATTGATCAACGATTACGCGATCATTACATCACACGAGAAATTTCGATTGGCGATTATGTATTGAGCGGAGGCGAACTCGCCGCTGCTGTGCTGGTTGATTCCATCGTGCGACTGATACCGGGGGTGATGAACGATGAAACCAGCGCACTTACCGATTCTTTTCAAGATAATTTATTAGCTCCCCCCATCTACACGAGACCTGCTGATTATAACGGCTGGAAAGTGCCAGATGTTTTGATGAGCGGCAATCCGAAGCTGATCGAAGAATGGCGGATGGATGAAGCTTATAAGAAAACACAACAACGCAGACCCGATTTATTGGACGAATAATGGCAGCGCCTTTAGCAGAACGCTTGCGTCCGAGCAGCTTGGACGATTACATGGGACAACAGCATTTAGTTGGGAAAAATGCTGTACTTCGCCGTGCGATTGAAAGCGGAAATATTCCCAGTATGATTTTTTGGGGGCCTCCTGGTGTGGGAAAAACAACTCTGGCTTTCATCATTTCGAAATCGCTGAAACGCCCTTTTTATGCGCTTTCGGCCATCAACAGTGGCGTGAAAGATGTGCGTGAAGTGATCGATCAAGTGAAAGGCGGAGGCATGTTTGCTCAAAGTGCTATCTTGTTCATTGATGAAATTCATCGGTTTTCGAAAAGTCAGCAAGATTCTTTATTGGGCGCAGTAGAAAGAGGAATCGTTACTCTTATTGGGGCTACAACTGAAAATCCTTCTTTTGAGGTAAACTCCGCTTTGCTTTCACGCAGCCAAGTGTATGTAATGAAACACTTGGAAAAGCAAGACCTCATTGATCTCATCCAAAAGGCATTGACAGAGGATGAGATACTAGCGCCACGACAAATTAAAGTCGAGGAGTACGAAGCCATCTTGCGATTGAGTGGCGGTGATGCTCGCAAGCTGTTAAATGTATTAGAGCTTGTTTGCAATGCCTTGCCTGAAAATGAACATGTGCTCACCAATGATCGTGTAACCGACATTGTGCAACAGAACATGGCCATTTATGACAAGTCGGGAGAAATGCACTATGATATTATCTCGGCTTTTATAAAAAGTATAAGAGGTAGTGATCCACAGGCCGCTCTATATTATTTGGCGCGAATGGTAGTAGGAGGGGAAGATCCCAAATTCATTGCCCGCCGAATGCTCATTCTAGCTTCGGAAGATATCGGATTGGCTAATCCGAATGCCTTGTTAATGGCAGATGCCACGTTTAGGGCTGTTGAGAATATCGGTTGGCCAGAATCGCGCATTATACTGAGTGAATGTGTCATTTATTTGGCTACTTCACCTAAAAGTAATTCGGGATATACGGCCATAGATGCGGCCATTGCTGAAGTACACCGATCAGGTGACTTGCCTATACCGTTGCACTTGCGCAATGCGCCAACCAAGTTGATGAAAGAATTGGGTTACGGTAACGAATACCAATATGCGCATGCCTATGAAGGCAATTTCGTAAAACAAGATTTTTTACCAAAAGAACTTGTAGGAACCATATTTTACGAGCCCGGAAGAAATGCGAAGGAAGCGCAAATCAAAGAATGGCTCGATAAGTTATGGTCAAAATAAATTAGCGAACGAGCGATTGACAAATCCGTTTGGCCAAGCTCGGACCTTCATAGATAAAACCGGTATATACTTGAACGAGTGCTGCGCCAGCATTCATCTTCTCTTTGGCTTGCGCACCGGTATGAATTCCGCCCACACCAATGATGGGGAATTGTCCTTGGCTTTTTTCAGCCAGGTATTGAACAACATCTGTTGCACGTTTTGTCAAAGGAAGTCCACTTAATCCACCATTACCGATGGAGTCCAACTCATCTTTTGTTGTCTGAAGCGATGAACGATCGATGGTAGTATTGGTAGCAATGACGCCTGCTATGCGACTATCTTTTACAATATTCACGATATCATCCAATTGGGCATCGGTAAGATCGGGGGCTATTTTTAAAAAAATAGGTTTGCTCAGTGGACGGCTGCTGTTGTTGGTTTGAAGCGTTACCAATAATTTAGTTAATGGTTCTTTGTCTTGCAACTCGCGCAGTCCCGGAGTATTGGGCGAGCTAACGTTCACAACAAAGTAATCTACCACATCAAACAATTCATCAAAGCACTTTACATAGTCAGAAGTAGCTTCTTCATTAGGGGTAATTTTATTCTTACCAATATTGCCTCCGATCACAATAGAACTTTTTCTTTTTTTCAAACGCTCTTTCGCGGCTTTTGCACCTTCATTATTAAATCCCATTCTATTGATGAGCGCAAAATCTTTTGGAAGTCGAAATAGTCGCGGTTGATCATTTCCGGGTTGAGCCAATGGCGTAACAGTGCCAATTTCTACAAAACCAAAACCGAGGCATTCGAGTGCATCTACCCATTTTGCATTCTTATCAAAGCCTGCAGCAAGCCCTACTGGATTTTTGAAACGGATACCACAAACTTCTTTTTCTAAAGAAGGATGATGATAGCTGAAAAGCGCGCGCATCAATGGTTTGCCACCAGGCAGTGCACAGGTGAATTGTAAAAGATCCATCGCTAAATAATGCGCGCGTTCGGGTTTGAACAGAAAGAAAAGGGGCTTGATGAGTAGGCGATACATACGACAAAAATACAAAGCGCTATGTTATTTTACCGTGAATAACTCTGTTGATATGTGAGAATTTACACACTGTTCATTCACGGTTACCATCTCTACTTTTGAATAGCACAAAACGCAAACCTAATCGTATAGCCATGCTCACGATTTTTGGAAAAAAGAAACTCACCCCGGAACGTGTCGCTCACTTGTTAGCACACAATATTTTGGAAACCGTTGAAAATGGTTTTCCAGAGATTGCCGGCTTCATAAAAGATAGCCCCGAATTTGTTCGTGTACCCGATATCGATAAAGATGATTATGGTAAATTTTTGATGATTGTCATCGCTGGCAATTTCAGCTATATACCACAATTCTTTACCGAAGGCCAAGACAAGGAAATCATCGACGAGTGCACGAAGAAGTTCGCGCCTGTGTTTGATATGACTCCTGCTCAATTGGCTTCTCACGTGCGTGAGTACAAAGATTTCATGAGCAGAGTCAATGCGCCCTCAAAGAACATGTTGTACGCCATGTCAAAGGCCATATTCTTTAAGTATGATCTAAACGATTGTCAAGAGGAATATTTCCGCAGCATGAAAACACCGAACCCTATTTTCTTGAAAAATTTAGATGAGGTAGTCCGCAATTTCCTTTGGGATTGGGAAGCCTTCAACGAAAAATACAAAGTGATCTCTCAAGCCGCAGCTTAAGAGAGCCGATATAAAATGAAAAGCCACTTCTAAGAAGTGGCTTTTTTATTTTCTGATTACTTGCTGATGCGATCAATCTCTCTGCGCATATCCTTTTCTTTCGCATCATTCCGCTTATCACCATGATTTTTCCCTTTGGCAAGAGCAATTTTTAACTTAGCCCATCCCTTTTCACTGATAAAAAGGAGGGTGGGAACAACGGTAATTCCCGTATCTTTCAACTTGCGATTGATACGACTTAATTCTGTTTGATTGAGCAAAAGTTTGCGCACACGACGTTCTTCATGATTGATGTAACCGCCGTTGGCGTAAGGAGAGATGTTCATGTTAATCACGAATAACTCACCTTTACTCATTTTACAATAGGCATCAGCAATGTTGGCCTTACCAGCGCGGATGCTCTTGATCTCGCTGCCGGTTAGCAACATGCCAGCAGTGAATTCTTCGATTAAGAAGTATTCGAAACCTGCTTTTTTATTTTTAATTTCAATGCCCATAGAGGCTACAAAGGTAATGGCCGTTGTTTGAATTACGTTGTCACTTTTATTCTAATTATGCGTAAAACCTAATATTCACTCATGCAGAAACGAAGTAACATAGCTCAGAAACTACGCAGGATAAGGTTTTTCTTCCCCATCCAGTTGCTCATTCTGCATGTCAAAAAAAATCACTTTCTCCTTTTCTTTTGGCTGCTTCTATTTGGATTTACCACGGGTGTATTGGCTTCTAAGTTCGGGGTACCTCAACAATTTTTGATTCCTGAGTACCGCGGCGCATCAGGTATTTTATCCTTTTACATTGTTGGTTTTGCGCTGGGTGGGTTTATCACCGCGTTTAACCTGTATAGCTACATTATGCACGGATATCGCTTTCCGTTCATTGCTACGTTGAGTAAGCCATTCCATAAGCTCTCTATCAATAACTTCTTACTTCCAGCGCTGTTCATTGTGGTGTATTGCATCAACAGTGCAAATTATCAGATGGAGAAGGAGTTGATTCCCGCTGCTAAGGTGGTCATCAATTTGATGTTTTTCTTAATTGGAGTGGCTTCCTTTCAAAGTCTTTCGTACTTCTATTTTCTCTATACCAACAAGAGCGCTCAACATTTTGGAAAAGGTCGAAACCGAAGAGCGCAAAAGGAGGAGTCGCCTGTCGAATCTCCCTTACATACGCCAGTTCAGTGGTTCACCCGTCGCAGAAGAGCCGCCAAATGGCATGTGGAAACCTACTTGTCTGGATTTTCGAAGGTGAGCTTGGCGCGCGACAGTAAGCACTATGATAAACACATTTTAGATCGTGTGTTTTCTCAAAATCATATCAATGCCGCTCGTTTCGAAGTGGTGTTGATTTTATCGTTTTTAATCATCGGTAATCGAAGAGAAAATGAATTCTTTGTAATCCCCGCAGCGGCTAGTGCCATGTTGTTTTTTACCATGCTACTCATGCTGGTGAGTGCTTTACACTCTTGGCTGAAAGGATGGACCTTTACCTTGTTTATCGTCATCTTGGTTACGCTCAACTTTTTTTATACCGATTTAAAAATTATCAAACTTGAAAACCGAGCCTACGGACTGAATTACGAAACCTCCAAGGCTATTTATGATTTGAATAAGATTAAACCGTCCCATGCTTTAGTCAAACAAGACATGGCGTGGGGTGAAGGCATTCTCAACAAATGGAAGGCTAAACTTGTAGCCAAAGGAATAGAACGTCCGAAATTGGTGGTGATCGACTGCAGCGGTGGAGGATCGCGCTCCGCATTTTGGACCATGAAAAGCCTGATGACAGCCGATGAGAAATCCAATGGCGCTTTGTTTGACCAGTGTGTAATGATGACGGGAGCTTCTGGTGGTATGCTCGGGGCTGCTCAGTTTAGAGAGATTTTGTGGCGGGGCAAAAAAGGGCAATGCAATGCTCCTTATGATTCGGTGTATGCCGAACAATTGGCTATCGACCTGCTGAATCCAATTATTTTATCCATGACCGTCAATGATTGGTTTATTCGTTATCAAAAACTCGAAGACGGGGCATATACCTACACAAAAGACCGAGGATGGTCTTTTGAACAGCAATTGAATAAAAATACCAAAGGCATACTCAACAAACGCTTGTACGAATATTCGGTGCCCGAGGCTGAGGCTGAAATGCCCATGCTGGTTCTTTCTCCCACGATCATTAACGATGGTCGACGATTGATCATCGCTTCGCAACCGGTAAGTTACCTCACTCAGAGTCATGCGATACCCGGCGCACCCAATCCGCTGCCTGAGGATGTCGAGTTTACACGTTTGTTTGAAGAACAAGGTTCTTACAACTTACGATTTACCTCTGCCTTGCGCATGAATGCTACCTTTCCTTACGTGCTGCCCATGGCTACACTACCGAGTGAACCTTCTTTGGAAATTATGGATGCGGGTATGCGCGATAATTTTGGGTTGAAAACAACTCTACAGTATCTCTATACGTTCCGTGATTGGATCAATGCAAATACTTCCGGAGTTATCATTGTGCAGGTGCGCGACACACCAAAGGGAGTGGAGCTGAGCGATCATTCTGAAACGTTGTTCGGACGTTTATCCGCACCATTAGGAAGTATATATGGCAATATGACCAAGACGCATGAATACAACAATGAGCAAATGTTGCGGTACCTCAAAGCCTCTTTTCAGGATAATGTAGAATTGGTTACTTTTCAGCTCAATCAAGACAAAAAGAACACGATTTCTCTCAGTTGGCACTTAACCCAATCGGAGCGATTGTTTATCAGAAAAGCCGTCAAAGACGACTATTTTCTTAGCGAACTAGACCGATTGAATTACTTATTGGCCAGGACTAATTGATTCAGCGATTGCACCATAGCATGTATTTTCTCTACACTCGTTTCGTGCCAGTTGAGTTCAAAAATGCTGGATTCGAGGCTAGTGTTTTCCACTAATTCGCGTCCGCTTAGATGAAAATCTGTAATGTCTGAATGAATCACTTCATGAACATTCTCAGCTGTTAGACCGCTGCCGGGCATTATTTTGATTCGCTCTTTAGCTTGCATTACAAGGTCGTGAATGACCTTTTTACCCGCTATGCAGGTGTTTGCCCCTCCGGAGGTCAATACGCGTTTAATACCCAGTGAAATGAGGTCCTCGAGGGCTTGTGCTTTATTTGGACAAAGGTCAAAGGCTCTATGAAAGGTAACAGGCGTTTCTTGGCAAACAGCCATCACTTTTTTCATCAAAGCCAGATCAATATTACCATCAATATCCAAAGCACCGAACACGATTCCGTCCGCTCCCATAAGCAGCGCGGCTTCGATGTCGCGGAGGATGACTTCTTCTTCTAGACGATCGTAAACAAAGTTTCCTTCGCGTGGTCGTACAAATACGTAAACGGGAATGTCGATGTGTTTTTTTACACTTTGAATAAGTCCTGCGCTAGGCGTTAACCCGGCAGTGCTGAGAGCGGAGCACAATTCGATTCGGTTGGCTCCAGCCATTTGTGCTGCAGCGCAGGAGCGCAGAGAAGTTGCCACTACCTCTACGATCAAGAGAGGCTGAGAAGTGTAATTTTCCATGCCAGAGAGGTTGTAAAAGCTTAGTTAGTAGCTATATGACCAACTTGAGTTGATCTCATAGTGTTTAGGGTACGAAGAACGGTCAATTCTCCATAATGCTTTACAAATAATCAAGCTACTTTTTCACCACTAAGGGTTAATTACGAACCGTTTAGAAAAAAAAAAGAGGCTGCCTAAGCAGCCTCTCAAGATCAATCAACCGATCATATTATTTGGCAGCAACCTCTGCAGCAGCTGAAGCACCGAAGTACTTACGCTCCTGAATACGGCTCGCTTTACCAGTTAGACTACGCAAGTAGAAAATACGTGCACGACGTACTTTACCGCGCTTGTTAACTTCGATTTTGTCGATGAATGGAGAAGAGATTGGGAAGATACGCTCTACACCAACACCTCCAGAGATTTTACGAACGGTAAAGGTTTCCGTAGAACCTGTACCTCTGCGTTGAATAACAACACCGGCGAAGGTTTGAATACGTTCTTTGTTACCTTCAACGATTTTGTAGCTTACAGAAATGGTATCACCAGCAATGAATGAAGGCCATTCTTTTACTGGGTTAATGATTTTTTCGAGTTCCTTAATGCGGTTCATGGCGCAGTCGTTTTGATTCCCAAAATTGGGGGCGCAAACATACAACTTTTTTTTCTCAGGACAAGGTTTGGGTGGTTTTTTTTCCAATTTTATTGGTTTTCACCTGTTCATATTGCCCGTGAGCCTTCATTAGCTGATAGTTAGCTTTGGTTAATAGTAGTTGATTTTCGATGCTTCCAGCGTTTGTGACTCCAAAGCCACAATTCGGGTTGTCTTCGTATTTCTTGCTCCAAAATGGTGTTAACATGTTGAGTAATAGCTCCGTGTTCCCATTCTAAGGGGTTTTCTACAACGGATTCATAGCGAACCGTGTAATGTCCTCTTTTTACCTTTTCTAGAAAACCGTATATAATGGGGCGGTTCAATTCTTTGGCATATTTCTCCGCTCCAAAATAGGTGGCGGTTTCGATACCCATAAACTGGATCCAAACGCATTTCTCAGGATTGGCCGGCGACTGATCAATGGCAAATACAGTAGCATTGACCTCGTTCATATTGTTTTTAAAGTACTCCGCTGTTTTTTTGGTGGCTACTAGGTGTAACCCAAATTTACCGCGTGTTTCTCTCATTTTCTCATCGAAAAAGGCATTGCTCAAGCGCTTGTAAATAGCCAACACTTTGTGCTGCAGTTTTTGGGGCGCCGCCACCGCCCACAATTCCCAATTGCAGTAATGTCCACCTACCAATATCACGGCTTGTCCGCGTTCGGCATATGCATTCATAACTTCTGGGTTGATACTCACCATTCTTTTTTGAGCTGATTCGGCCGAAATGCTGAAATTTTTCAAGCTTTCTAACACCAAATCGCAAAAATGACGGTAAAACTTGCGGCAAATCTCTTTGCGCTCTTGCTCGCTCAACTCGGGTAAGGCCATGTCGATATTCTTCATGACTACTTTTTTCCGGTAAGGAATGAGGTAATACAGCACTACAAAGAAAAAATCGGACAAGGCATAAAGAACAGGATAAGGCAAAAGACTTATCGGCTTTATGATTATCCAGTAGAGCAGTGCGGTCATCTTATGACTTTGAAAGGGTAATTCGCAATTCGTTATACTGAGCCTGCACTTCGGCTGGTGGATTAAAATATCCGTATGCCAAGTGCGGGAACTCCGCTTTGATGCGTTTCATCACCTCGTGAATGCCCATGCCTTCGGGTAGTTCGGTGATGTTTAGCTTACCTAAATACCAATCGGGATCAATATTGAAATTACGCCATTGAATCATCGATACATCTGCATAACGAATAAATTCACGCAGGGCTTCATATTCTTCCATTTGATCGGTCATGCCGGGGAAGGTGAAGTAGTTGATGCTCGTCCAACCTCCGTATTGGCGAACAATACGTGCCGATTCGCGGATGTCTTCAAATTGGTAGTTATTGGGCAAATAATAGGCTTCGTAAATGTTCTTGCGGGCTGAGTTGGTGCTCACACGAATGCTATTCAACCCGGCCTTCATCAATTCTTCTACCGCTTTGGGCTTGCTGCCATTGGTGTTGAGATTAATAATGCCTCGATCGGTTTTTTCACGAATGCGCTTAATTACATCTCTGATCAATTGCCAAACCAACAAAGGCTCGCCTTCACATCCTTGTCCAAAACTGACAATGGCGCGCTCCGCTTTTTCCAAATGTGGGATAGTAAATTCAACGATTTCATCTACAGTTGGAATAAAATCAAGGCGATCTTGAGGGGAGCGCAGTTCGTGCTCTTCGGGTTGAAAGGATATACAACCTAAACAATTGCTATTGCAAGCGGGTGAAATGGGAATGGGACATTCCCAACGGCCCATGAAGAAATTGCGCGCAGCAGGACAGCAATAACTCATGCTGCAATTGTTGCCTAAGTGCTGCAAAAGTCGATTGTTAGGACTTTCGCTTAATCTCTTTTTGGTTATCTCAACGATCTGATCTTGATCGAAATGTTCTAAGTCTTGGCGGGTATCGGGATCTATGCGCACTGCCGTGGTATAGAACTTATCATCTAGCCATCCTACGGTTGTATAGGCATAGAGGGGCAAGGTAGGCGCATCTTCTTCATCCGTTCCGAATGCGGCCATGTATAATTGGGTATAAGCCGGGGCATTCAAAGCTGCTACGGCTTGAACATCTTCGAGCACTTCAAATTCTCCCGTTTCTACATCCATCCCATAAGGTCTGCGACCAGGAAGGGTAAGAAGATCACTCCCAAAAGGCATTTCAATAAAGTCTTCTGGCTTTAAAGGATAAACATTATAGCCCGAACGACCCACGGCCTCGTAGCGGGTATCTTCGAATATTTGACCATTCTCATCGGCATATACCATGTAGGGTACGCGGTGAGGGTGTTTGGGAGAATTGCTCATGAGGCCGCAAATATACAACCTCGAAGCTCGTAAGAAGTAACCGTAATTTGATCTTTGAGCACATTACCTTCACTATTTTTGTGGCATGACCATCACCATTCTCGGCTCGGGAACTTCGCAAGGCGTGCCAGTTATTGCCTGTCACTGCAAGGTCTGCTCTTCAGCAGATAGCAGAGATCAGCGCCTGCGTTCGTCTATTTTGGTGTCTAGTGGTGGTAAAAATGTAGTGATCGACACAGGCCCCGATTTTCGCCAGCAAATGCTACGTGCTGAAGTGCAAACATTGCATGCGGTTGTTTTCACACATGAACATAAGGATCACATCGCCGGGCTCGATGATGTGCGTGCGTTTAATTACGCTATGCGAGAGGACATGAATGTTTATTGCACCGAAAGGGTAGAAGAGGCCTTAAAGAGAGAGTTTGCCTATGCGTTTAGTGATGTAAAATACCCCGGTGTTCCCGAGATCGGATTGAACCGTATTTCGAATAAACGTTTTGAAGCTGCAGGTATTTCTTTTTTGCCCATCAAGGTGATGCATTTGAAATTGCCTGTTTTTGGTTTCCGAATTGGCGACTTCACCTACATCACGGATGCTAACTACATCAGTGAGGTGGAAAAAGAAAAAATAAAAGGCTCGAAATACCTCGTGCTGAATGCTCTTCGACGCGATCCTCATCCTTCTCATTTTACCTTGCAAGAAGCCCTTCAATTAGTGGAAGAATTAAAGCCAGAACATACGTGGCTTACGCACATCAGTCACCAACTGGGTACGCATGAAGAGGTCACTCGAGAGTTGCCTTCTCATGTTAGTTTGGCCTACGATGGACTGCAAATTGAGCTTTGAATTAGAATTGTCCGAGTGCTAACTGCACATCCAACTCTTGTTGCTTTATCTTGAGAATGGTATCTAAGCGTTTCATCTGTGCTTCGGTATAGAATTGCTCCCGAAGATTAACGAGTAACAATGAACTTTCTCCATTGAAAAATCGCGTACGTTCTGCTTCTAGTAGTTTCTGATAATTCAACAAATTATCATCAATTACGGCTAGCTGCAAAAGCAAGGTGTTCAGTACTTCCGATCCACTTCTAGCTTTAAATTGAAGTTGATTGATTTTTTGATCTAAAGTCCACTCGGTGTCTTGAATTTTAATGCGCTGCAACTTGAGATCGCCACGTGCTTCTCGCAATAAAATAGGCATGCTGAATGATCCGCCCCACTTATAATTGCTGGTGCTAAATTGACTGCCTTCAGGAGAAGAAAAGGATTCGCTGAGGAAATTATATTCCAGGTTTAATTTAGGTTTTAATTTCTCTCTTTTCCATCTTTCTTCCACTTCCAATTGAGCAATTTTGCTTTGATACAATTGCACCTCCGGATTGGTGGCAGAAATGTTTTCTAAATAAGGAGCAAATGCACTTGAATAAAGGAAATTAGGGTTTACCAATCCCCCTTTTGAATCTAAGCTACTAGGACGAACTTTTTCCGAAAGCCAAATGGGTGTGGTGTCATCATCGGTTTTTTTCCAAAGAAAACTACTCACTTGTGCTCTCGCTTTAACTTCAATGATGCGGGCTTCTTGCAGCTGTTGAACACGAAGTTGTCGATTCAAGTAAGCGTCCACAGTATCGATGATCGGGCGATCGCCAATTACGGCTCGGTCTCTTACGGCTAAAAAACGTTGCTCTGCAAGCGACAACATTTCTTCCGCCACTTTTAATCGTTCTGTTGTATTCCACCATTCCCAATACGCTTTGCGTGACTCGGTGTAAAGTTGGAAGAGAACAGCTTTTTTTTCGGCTTCCGAAAATTCGCGAATGATCTCTGCCTGCTGCTTAATGGCACGTCGCTCATCAATGAGTAGCCCTTGCAATAAGGGTAATGATGCACCCGCTATGAGCAATCCGTCATCGGGTGTTTTGTTTTCTTCGGATAGGTAGTACCCTGAATTTAAATCATAACCCGCCTTAAGCTCCAAAGCAAATGGGGTAGCCATTTTGATGGTGGCGTTCTCGTAAGAGTAATAAGGCTTTTCTTGAAAATATTTTTGATCTATCCCCGCCTCAATCTTCGGGTCAAATGCTCCCAAAGATCTTTGGTATTGCGCCTTGGCAGCATCTACACGCAACTGCGATTGCTGAGCCATCGGATGATTGTCAGCTACCCATTTAATGTAGTCTTCATAGGACAACATAAACGTGCTGTCCAATTCAGTGGCCTGTTGCGACTGCGCGAAAAAGGGAAATAATAAGAGGACAACAAAAAGGGTTAGTCTCATTTTTTAGGCTCCTCTTTAGGTGTCGGTTTGGTGTAAAAATTAGGTGGGAATCCGTTGATCTGACGCCAGATTTCATACCAAATGGGAACATCGTTCAGCAAGGCAATACCATCTGCGCCGCTGCCTATACGAAGTTGCTGAGGCCAATCTTCATCAGGTACTACAAGTACGCGATACTTTCCATTCGGGCTTACAAAATTGTCGATAGCACGCACTTTACCAGCAAAGGTGCCGAAGGTAGCGTTAGGCCATCCGCTGAAAACAAATGCAGGCCATCCATCAAAAATGAACTGAACGCGTTGCTCTTTCTGAAGCAATGGAATGTTCATCGGATCTACATACATTTCTACAGCCATGGTCGAGTTGGCGGGCATAATGCTCACGATTTCTCCGCCTTCTTTAATGGTTTCTCCAATACCGTTGGTAATGGCCTTTGTGATCACCCCATCTTGTGGTGCGGTGATGTAATAATAGCCACTGCGCTGGTCGTAGTTTACATACTGATTTTGCAATTTGGAAACTTGCGCTTCGGTATCGTACATCGCCGAAAGGGTCGAGAATTTATCTGCTTCCGATTTCGAAATTTTATCGCGGTATTCATTCTCAATGCCGATCAATTCTGTGCGTACAATAGAGAGCTCGTTTTTCGCCATCGAAAATTTATTCTCGGCATCAACGGCTTTCGCTTGGGCATTTTGAAGGGTTACTTTTCTGGTTTCTAACTCTGTTTTAGAAATCAAATCTTTTTTAAAGAGCTCTTCAAAACGGGCCATTTGCTCTTGGGCTACTGCCAAGTTGCGCTGGGCAGTCCTGAATTCGGTGCTGTCGCTGATGATCTTAAACTCTGTCTGCTTAATTTTTTGAAGTGCCTGTTGGTACTTGGCATTTTTCTGTTGAAGCAAGGCGTCTATTTGTGCATCGAGCGATTGCACTTTCTCCATGTATGACTTTACACTGCTTTCTTTGCTCAGAATCTGATCTTGTACATTGCCTAATAAATTCGGGTCGAAATAATCGTCTTTAATCTCTGAAATGAACATGATGGTATCACCCTTTTTCACAAAATC
>JBDKGH010000146.1:0-26106 GCA_039798265.1 Bacteroidota bacterium
ACACTCGACCCCCTTCGTGAAGTATTGATGAATCGCATTCATTACCGCAATTTCGGCACTCATGAAAGTATTGTTTGTTGTCATGCCGTTGATGTAGACAACACCGATCACGCAGCCGTGCGTTGGTATGAACTGCGCAGAACAGGCGGCACATCAGGCACTTGGAGTATCTATCAACAAGGCACCTACTCGCCAGATGCTAGCCATCGTTGGATGGCTTCCATTGGTATTTCTGCATCTGGAAACATTGGATTGGCGTATAACGTTTCTGCTAATAACTTGTATCCATCACTTCGTTATACGGGACGTAAATCATGCGATCCTTTGGGAACAATGACCGAACCTGAAACGGTAATTATCGCCGGAACAGCAGCCAATGCCTCCAACCGCTACGGAGATTACAATGCATTAGGCATTGATCCCGCTGATGGAGAGACATTTTGGTTCACTGGTATGTATAATGCTTCTGGTGGTTGGAACACACGCATCGCTTCTTTTGATATCGCCCAATGCAGCGCAGCTGTTCAGTTTACACAAAACACGTATAACACTACCGAGGGTACTACCACCGTTGAAAATGGCTGTTTAGATTACACAACACTTTCTATTCCTATCACCATTGGCCAAGCCCCATCAGCTAATACCGTAGTAACCGTTAACGTTACTGGTGGAACAGCTACACAAGGAATTGATTACACGATTTCAAACACTCAATTCACTTTTGCTAGTGGTACATTGAGTGGTACGGTTACGATCAACGTATATGATGATGCCGTGGTTGAAGGCAACGAAACCATTACGCTAGCCTACACCATGAATACGAACGGAGGTAATGCCATTTCTGGTACCATCAACCAAACCGTTACAGTAACAATTAATGATGATGATGTAGTTCCATCTGGTGCAACAAGTACGCAAACCATTTTCACCCAAAATTTCGAAAGTGGACTTGGAACCACCACAACAGTGAATGCAAGTGGAGCAACCCCTTGGGCTGTAGGAACAGCCACTGCGGCTAGTTCCAATGCCTTTACAGTAGTAGGTACGAATACCACTCAAATGGCTTGGATCAATGATGATGCTTGTAACTGCAATCAAAACAACGTTGATTTAATTTTCCCAAGCATCAATTTAACTGGTTACACTACCGCTACACTCACTTTTGATAGCTACTACGAAGGCAACACGTACCAAGGTATTACCGAATCAGCTAAAGTGTTCGTGTCTGTAAATAACGGTACTTATGTTCAAATTGGTGTGTTAACGGCCAATGCCACCGCATGGGCACCGCAATCCTTTAACCTTACGCCATACGTCGGAAATACCAATGTGAAATTCAAGATCAATTACAGCGATGGTGGAGGTTGGTTGTACGGATGTGCCGTTGATAATATCTCGGTTACTGGAACAAGCACCATTTCTATTCAAACCGCTGTAAATACAGGCACCACCGAATCGCTCTACCTTGGTCCTAACCAAACTATTTATGCCTTCAATACGACGCCTTCGCGTATCATGTTGAGCTTAAATAATCAGACAGGATCTGACTACGGTTGTATCACTGCAGCAGTAGATCGCAGTGGTGACACTCCTTCTGCCATCGCCTTTGCGAGCAATACCAATGCAGAGTTTGTAGCTTCTAAAACCTTTGCCGTGAGCTCTGCGAATGCCGTAACAGGAAACTACACGGTATCTCTTTATTACAAAGAAGCCGAGATCGCTGCTTGGGAAAGTGCTACTGGTAACTCGCGTATGCAACTAGAAGTTATAAAAGTAAGCGGCCTTGCGGCGAGTGCCATTACACCCGTTAACTATAGCAATTACCAAATTGATCACGTTCCTGCTACACTTTCAGCATTTAACGGTGATGTGATCGTAAGCGCGACATTCAACAACGGAATAGGTAATTACGCCATTGGCATTTTCAGCGCCGAGCCCACTGCTCCTACAGCACAATTTTCACCAAGCACATCGGAAGCCTGTGTGGGCGATGTGATTCAGTTTACCAATCAAAGTTTTGGTAACGCCACCTCTTACAGTTGGAACATGGGGGATGGTTCTCCCGTCTTATTGGATGCCAATGTATCCTATGCTTACCCTGCAGTTGGCACTTATACGGTGACTTTGCAAGCCACTAACGATTTAGGTTCAGACACTCAACAAATCGATGTAGTGATACACGGCCCCTCAGCTGGTGCGCAGACCATCGAAATCTGTCAGGGTGAATCGATCACAGTGGGCAACAATATTTACAGCGCAGCTGGAATCTATGAAGACCTTCTTACCAACGCTTTCGGATGTGACAGTGTATTAGCTACCACCCTAGTGGTGCATGATCTTCCGGCCGTAAGCATTGCTCCCCTTGCACAAACTACTTTTTGCACTACAGATCCTTCTGTAACGCTAAATGGCTTACCAGCAGGTGGAGTATTCAGTGGTACGGGAATGACAGGAAGTAGCTTTAACCCCAACCAGTCAGGAGTTGGCAACTTCACGATTACCTATAACTATACCGATGATTTTGGTTGCACTAATTCAGCTACGGAGCAATTGACCGTTCAAATCTGTCAATCTGTTGATGGCTTGAATGCTTCACAATTGAACGTGTCTCCAAACCCCAGTGCAGGAAAAGCAGTTCTTTCTGGTGCTAAGCCTGGAAGTACTATTCGAATCTATTCTGAAAGCGGTCAGTTGGTGCATCAGTCAAAAGCGAATCAGCAATGTGTAGAGCTTGATTTGATTCATTTAGCCGCAGGGAAATACAACATTGTGGATAGCGAAGGTCGCCAAACTAGTTTAGTGATCGTTCAGCATTAATCCTTACTTCAAACAACTTACCCGAAGATATAAGTGCAATTCGCTACTTATCTCTTCGGGTTGTTTTTTCTAGAAAATCTACGAGCACTCGATGAAGTTCATTGAGTTCTATGGGCTTAGTAAGATAGTCATTCATTCCTGCATCAATGCAGTTCATGCGTGTTTCTGCAGTGACCCTAGCCGTTAAGGCGATAACAGTGGTTTCCTCACGCTCCATTCTTTTTTCCATTTCTCTCATTTGTCCAGCGATTTCAAATCCACTGAGCACTGGAATTTCGAGATCCAAGAAAACCAAGTCGGGTTTTTCGTATTCAAATATGTTCAATGCTGAAGAGTAATTCAACGCCTCGAAAATGGTGCACTTTGGAAGAATTCCTTTCAACAAGGTAGCAGCGATGAACATGTTCAATTCATTATCCTCCACAATCAAGACCTTTTTTTGCAGCTTAGCGAAATGCTCTGCTTCGAAGGTGTCCTTTACTTCATCTCTTTTTTCCAATACTTCTTCCACTTCAATCTCGAAAGAGAAGGTACTTCCTACTCCTGGTATACTTTCTACTTCGAGGGCTGAATCAAACAAATTCAGGATACGGTTGGAAATCATCAAGCCCAGTCCAGAACCGCCAAAATTGCGAGCCGTAGAAGGATCCGCTTGGGTGAATGCTTGAAACAAGCGGGACAATTGATCTTCTTTAATACCAATACCGGTATCCTTCACTTCAAATCTCAAAATTATTTTATCACTTTTGGGGGCAATTTTTCGTGAGGAAACAGACAGTTCTACTTTACCTGTTGTGGTAAACTTTATGGCATTCGAAATCAGATTGACGAGCACTTGTTTGATGCGCAATCGATCCATTTTTACAAAACGTGAGAACTCGTTGTGACGAATAACATTGAATGGCAATTGTTTTTTTCTTGCAATGGCGGACATCATACCTTCTGTTTCCGCGAGCATATCTTCTACGTCAGCGGCATCCCAATCGAGTTCCATTTTTCCCGCTTCCATTTTCGAATAATCGAGAATGTTATTGATCAGCTCCATCAAGTGATTAGCTGAACTCGAAACGTGACTTGCATACACCGAGATATTCGAATTGCGATCAACACCATCCCCGATCAAATTACTGAATCCAATGATGGCATTTAACGGTGTTCTGATTTCATGCGACATATTGGCCAAAAACTCTGACTTGGTTCTACTTTCTAACTCAGCACTAGCTCGGGCCTTTTCGGTGTTCGTCAACAACTCGTGACGTTCGATTGCACTAGTAATGGAATACGTATAGGAGCGAAGCAAGGATACTTCATCTTCTTGCCACACACGTTCAGTTCTGCATTCATCAAATCCGACGAAGCCCCAGAAATAATCGCCTACAAAAATGGGTAGAACGAGAATGGATAAAATGCTTTGCGACTCTAGTATGAGTCGAACATTTTCGTCCGGAATTTTAGAAACAATGGCAACAAATGGTTTTTTTTCAATCAAGGGTTTTATAAAAAACTCCATATCTGAAAAAGGCACATATTGCAAAGCAGGATTATCAATTTGAGCGGTCACTCCGAGCGATGTCCACTCATATTTTTGGGAGCAAAAGTGAATCTGATTTTCTTTATCAAAATCGTTTTTGAAAAGATAAACACGATCTACCCCTACACCTTGACCAAGAATTCTCAATCCGCCGGTAATGGCTGTGAGGTAATTGAACTTATCTACTAACAAGCCAGTTGCTGCGGCAATCGCCCCAAGCATTCGCTGTGTTTTATTCACCCGATCTTCCATTTCGTGATCACGGGTTCTATTGCGAATAATGGCACTAAAACCGATGAGCTCTTGCCCTTCAAGTATAGGAGTCATCTTCACGCTAAACCACTTTAAACCCTGGTTAATTTCTAGGCGATAGATAAATTCATAAACCCCATTGCCCGAACGAAGACTATCGAATGCAAATGTCAATTCATGCACCAAATGAGCAGGCAATACGTCTGAATACACTTTGCCCAAGAAATCTTCCGGATTCATGAGCAGATCATGGCTATCTTGACGAAAAACCTCTAGAAAGCGGCCTTCCGTATCGAAGATGAACATTAAGTCATCCATCGACCGCAAAGCAGCTAATAACAAGGTATCACGTGTAGTATTTGTCATAATGGCAGTATTAAAAACAACCGTCCAGAATGAAGTTTGCTAAAAAAGAAATAGTTCAAGCTCTTTATACGCAGCATAGGGCAATCGGTTTCATTTTTTAACTGCCCAAAATTTTGACCACTTTTGCAGTACGTCCTCTTTATGAAAGGTCCATGCTACGAATCTCGCCGTTTTTTGTCCCTGACCAAAATCAATAATTTTATAGGCCGCAGGATTCTCTCTTTTCAGCTGTCGGACAATAGGTTTTAAAGAATCTTTTCGGGAGACCAATGAGGTAAACCACATGACCTGATCAGCGAATTGTACACTCTCTTCAATCATACGAATCACATAGCCGATTTCCCCGCCGTAACACCACAACTCCTGATTTGTGCCACCATAGCTAGCAGCCTCCTCGGGCGTTAGCTGTAAGTTCTTTTGCTTTCTACCCGTCATCTCTTCCATTTGTTTTTCCGAATTGTAAAATGGCGGATTTGTAATCACCAGTTCTACTAATTCGCCTGGAAGCAAAATTCCCCTCAAATGGTGCATTGGATTCTTTTGAAAACGACAATCCACGCGCCCTTTTAAAGCTAAATTGCTATCCACAATGGCTTGCGCATTGGCAAAAGACTCTTTACCTATATCCGTAGCAATGAATTTCCATTTCCATTCCCCAACCCCAATAATAGGATAGATAAGGCTCGCCCCCGTTCCCAAATCACACACCGTAATGTTTCCACCTGTGGGAACTTTTCCCTTGTTTACTGCAGCCAGTAAATCGGCGGCATAAAGCAAGTAGTCAGCACGTCCAGGTACAGGTGGGCATAAAGAATCATCAGGTAAAACCCAATTTTCAAGGCCATAAGCATCCATCAAAAGAGCCTTATTCAAGGCTTTTACCGCTTTTGCATCCGTAAATGGCACTGAAAGATTGCCCTTTGGGGTGGTATAAATAAAAGGCGCCAAATCAGGATTCACCTTCACTAAGTGAGGCATATCGTACGACTGGCTGAAGCGGTTTTTTGGGTGCATATATAGCAAAGCTAAGTCAAGAGCTCTCAAACTCCTCGATTAATACGAATATATCCTTTTATCTTTGCGCCTCAGAATCCTCATCTATGTCCGCAAGCCATTTCACCATTATAGTTCCCGTTGATTTTACTGAAGCGAGTAATAAGGCCGTTCATCATGCCATTACGATAAGTAAAACCACGGGCGGTAGTATTGATCTATTCCATGTGCTCGACGAACTTTCGCCGGACACGGTAAACGACAAGCTTGAAGTACTGAGCGACCTAGTGGAGGCTGCAGGAATATCAGTGAAAACAATCATCGGAGAAGGCCCGATACTTTCTACCATTACTGAGACGGCAAAAAAGGGAAGCTATAAGTTGATGGTTATCGGCACACACGGACCTAAAGGTGTACGTCAAATATTGTTTGGTGCCGACATCATGCGAGTGCTGCGCCACAATCCCTGTCCTGCTGTAGTAGTGCAGAAAGACGCTGACCCCGAAAAACAAATTCGTAAAATTCTCCTTCCCGTCGGCAATCACGAAAACTATCTCGATCTTGTGCGTGCTACCTGTCTTTGTGCTATTGCACTTGACGCCTCTGTAACAATTTACTGGCAGCAGAAACCCTACGAACAATTGAAAGACGGCATTTTCGAAAACATCCAAGTGACGCGAGACCTAATGGATCAATTCGATGTGAACTACGACGAGGTAAAAGTGGAGCCAGCGGCCAAATCATCCGAACTTGCAAAACAAATTATGGCTTTCGCGAAAAACGGAAACTACGACATGGTGGGGCTTATGCCTAATGCCAATAAAAGCGATGATTACTTCGGCGATAGCGATAAAGAAAAAGTGCTCACCAATGAAGAGAATATTCCTATTCTCTGCTCTAAAGGTTAATTTAGGGGAGTGTATCTAAAATCGCGAATCACTACTTCGTGATTCAACTCATTCGCGGGACCATAAGCCACGTGGGGTAATGTCCAAAAATTCATGCGCGCATGCGTGGTATTGCCCGGAGCGGGTATAACCACTGGCTGAGAAGAATTGCCACCTTCATTTTTTACACGACCAGGATGGTCGAGATCAAAATCCCATGAGGCGAAAGGCGCATTCCCGCTATCCATATCGCCCACATAACTATACCATGTGATCAAGGTGTCCGTCCATGTAAAAACGTGCGTTGTTACCCCATTTAAAAGCGCAGGATTAATATCCGCTTTTCGAGAGCGCTCGGGATAGTAAGGTCCAAAATTTACCGGTTGAACGGACATGGTCAATGGCGTAGTGCTTTCGGCATCACCCCATTTGGAAAATTCAATGTCCACCTCACTGTTCGCATCGGTATAAAATGTGTTGTTATCCCACGTAAAAAGTCCTAAGACGACATTACTAGCGAAGTCCATTGGGTTGGCTTGAATAGTAAATTCATAGGTACCATAACCCACGGTGTCTTGAGAAATCACCTCTGTAGAGTACCACACGCCATTGTGCTTTGAAATGGAGAGGTGCAAGTATCCATGTTCATCTACCCACACGTCATCATACAACTTGGAAAAGTTGTTTGGACCTGGTCCTACCGGCGTAGCCGCCGATTTGATGTCCCATTTTTTCCCTGCAAAGTGAACAATATCTCCTTGACGTCCGAGCACATCTTCCGGATTGCTTTGCTCACAAGAAGCAAAAAAAACCGTCAACGATAGAGACAAGAATGCAAGGGCAATAGACGAGCGAGAAATAAGAAAACAACTGCGGTGTGACTTCATCTTACTTGTTTATTTCAAATTTTGCAGAACTATTTCCTGCGCTTACCACAAACTCACCTGGCTCTACAACCCAAGTTCCATCAGGCATACAGAAAGAAAATTGTTCCTTCGTTAACTGAAAAACCACTTCCTTTTCTTCACCCGGACTCAACAGAATTCGCTTAAAATCGGCTACTCGTTTTACAGAAGGAGTCACCGTTGCTACTAAATCTGAGATGTACAAAATCACGACTTCTTCAGTAGGTTTCGTTCCGGTGTTTTTCACTTTAAATGAAACCACTCGTTCAGCAGACACCTTCATGTCACTATAACTCACGGTTGTATATGATAGTCCATGCCCGAAAGGCCATTGCGGATTGTAGCCGTTTTTTCCAAACTGCGTATCGAACTGCTCAGTGTACTTGTGATCATAGGTCAATAAATCTTGATTATGTCGTGGATAAGTAAACGGCAAACGCCCCGAAGGATTTACTTTACCCGAAAGAATATTCACCAAGGCTTCTCCCCCTTGATCACCTGGTAAATAAGCCATCACCACAGCATCTGCCAATGGTACTAGCTCACGAACAATGCGTGGGCGATTTTCTACCAATACTAAAATGATTTTCTTTCCAAGTGCACTTAGTGCTTTGAAATATTCTTGTTGAACAGCTGGTAAATCGAGCTCACTGATATTCCCTGGAATTTCAGTACTCGGCAATTCACCTGCGCAAAAAACAATGTAATCACTTTCTGATGCCGCCATCAACGCATTTTTGTCTATGCTTCCACCTTCTAATTCACATCCTTTTTCATACCGCACGGTCCAACCTTTTTTTGCTTCCATTGCTTCCCGAATGGTCATTCGGCTTTGATCGTCCCATTTTTCATCCACCCCTTGCCAAGTGCGTGTCCATGCGCCATTCAGCAAAGTCATTGAATGAGCTGCAGGACCAGTTACAAATATTTTCGCCACTCCGGGTAAGGGAAGTGCATTGTTTTTATTCTCCAACAAGGTGATTGACTGTTCGGCTATTTTGGTAGCCACAGTTCTGCTGCTTTCTGATCCAAAATTGGGATAATCCGCCAGGCTCGGCACTTTGATCGACTTCAACATTCCCATTTGTTCTTTCGTATTCAAAATGCGCAGAACAGATGTATTAATACGCTCTTCAGAAATGCGGCCTTCTTTCACCAGCTCTATGAGGAGTTCCGTAAAGCGATAGTCATTCGGCACCATACACATATCAATACCTGCATTAACAGCGATAAACACCGCCTCTTTTAGATCTTTTGCAACGTGGTGATTCAATTCTAACTTCATCACATCCTCCCAATCCGTAACAGCAATACCTTGAAATCCCAACTCGGTGCGCAACAAATCCGTCAAAATTTCTTTACTCGCATGCACCGGAATTCCGTTGATTTCACCGCTATTGATCATTACCGTTTTTGCACCTTCGCGAATCGCTCGTTTAAAGGGAGGTAGATAAATTTCACGAAGGGTGTTGTTCGGAATAAACGCTGGTGTTCTGTCCTTACCCGTGCGTGCAGCGCTATATCCCAAGAAATGTTTTAAACAAGCCGCCACATGATAATCATCCATCGCGCCGCTGCCTTGATAGCCAAGAATGGTAGCCGAGCCAAACTCACTTACTACTCTTACATCTTCACCATAGGTTTCAAAACAACGCGACCATGTAGGATTTCTCATTACATCAAGCACTGGAGAAAAATTCCAAGGAATACCGGCAGCCCGCGTTTCATAAGCCGTTATTTCCGCAGCTTGACTAGCCATGCTTGGGTTAAATGTTGCAGCTTGTGCTAGTGGCTGTGGGAACAAAATAGAACCCATCACATAATTGGCACCATGAATAGCGTCGATACCATAAAAAACAGGCACTTTTAATCCGTATTGCGCAGAGGCGTCATGAATGCCTTTCATAATGCTCAACCATTGCTCACGAGGATAAGCGTGCCCTCCGCAATTAAGAATAGAACCCACATGGTATTTTTCAATAGCGATGCGAAGTTTTTCCTGATCCAATCGATGAGGTTCTTCTAATTGATAAATGCCTCCCACGCACACCACATCGAGGTTCAGCTGAGTCATCTGACCCACTTTTTCTTCCAGTGTCATACTGCGTAAAAGCAATTCTACATCCTTCGACTGGCTGTTTGCTGCTGAATTGAGGAGCATTACAACCAGGATTAAAAAAAGTGAGCGGTAGAGCTTCATACAAAATCTTATTTAGCAGAAAGAGCAATCATTTCAATATTGTCGATGAATACATTTCCATTCGATTCAAACTGAAGCATCAGTTGTTTGATGGAATAAAAATCGACTGTGCTATTTTCTAAAGAAAAAGCAGAGAGTGGAATAAGTACTTGACGCCACTCGCTTTGAATGGGGCCATTGACTACCCATTGTTCGGTAACACCAATCCACTTTTGATTTCCTGAAAAATCTTCAAAACCTATAGCCCAAGGCAGACCCTTCATCGGCTTATCATCTGTGCGGACGTAAAATGATAATGCCGCTTGATTTAAAATTTGAGAAACATCTTTTCCAGTCCAGCCATCCCAACCGATGCCGAGACCAAGCCAAGGACAGCCGCCAGCTTGTTTATTCCATTGGATGTGGAGCGCACCAGAACCCGATTGAACAACAGAATGATCATTGCTAACCTTCAGGCATTTTTGTTCTTTGGTAAACCATACATCTGCGGTAACATCATCCTCAAAAATTGACGTTTGTGCGAAGCCGTTGATCTCATTACCGGTGCTTGCAACAAGGCTTGAATCATACAATCCCAAGGTTTGTACGTTAGCGCAACCTGCAAGAAGTAAGGAGATAAAAAGAAGTGCTGCTAGGCGCATATCCTTAAGGAATTAGAGGTCCGTTTTCGGTGAAGATCATATAATCCAAATAACCTTGCGAATAGCCTGATGTAGGATTCGCTAAGAACAGCATAGACACTTGAAGCAATTTATCTGGTTCACGCAATCCATTACCGATAGCCGCAGAAGGAGCCCCATTCACTAATGTTTGAAGATCGGCATACTTGTAATACAAATGCTGCCAACCGTCCTGTGAAGGATCTATTTGCACAGAGTACATATCCTCTTCACCTGCCGTATAAACACCATCTCCATCATCATCTTCTCTAAACTGAAAAAGAACAAGAGAGTTAGAGATATTTTCTGGTTTAAAAAGAAAAGTATTGAAGTATACATTATCTGGATTGCTGTTCAATTGGAAATGATCAGCGCCATAAGCCGAAGCTGGGATGTCGAACATACCAATGAGCCAGTCCCAGTTTACGGTGCCGCCCATATCGTAGTATCTATTGCCTTGGGCTGCATCTGTAGCATCCACCACATTAAACGTCATGTTCGCTCCTGATTGCACGAAAGGCACCCAGTCGGGGTTAAAACCATTTTCAAAATCGCTCAACAAAAGGCCTTCGTTGATTCGGTTAGAAACGACTGATAGGGTATCGCGTAAAGTATCAGCCACTCCAGCAATAGTCAACTGCACAGCACAGTCTTCTACTCGAAACATTGGAAGTGAAGTAGTGGTTCCATTCCACAAAGCGTTTGCTTCATTTAAGTTGGAATCAAAGCCCGTTATGCGCTTTACTGCTCCAGAAGTCAATCCTTTTACTTGTACTTCCCAATCCACGTTCTTAGAAAACTCTGCGGTAAAAAAAGTAGTTTCACCAGCCGCAAAGTCCACTTCGCGATCTGAGATATCCAAAGGTTGGAGCACACGGAAGCTTCCATAGAGATCATTCAGACTCGGCCCAGCAAATTCGTCATCCACTTTGCAAGCGGCCAGAAGCCCTACAAGTATAAAACTGGCGATTAATTTATTTTTCATCTCTTTAGAATTTCAAGGTGTATAACAACATCAGTTGATTGATGTGATAATCGACTGAGCTGTCAGTGTTATCTATAACATCGTATTTGTTCAATTGTGCACTCAAATGCGATTTTTCGCCGAAGCGATAACGCAATCCGATAGCTTTCATCGTTTCAGAACCATCCACACTGTATTCAGTAAAATTGTATATCTGCGCGTATTGGTCTTTCACCGCTACAAAGTCGAATCCAACGTACTCGACCTTTTGATAGCCCGCGAGTAAATCCAAATTTTCTACTAATTCGATTGTGGCTCCAGCGGCTATACAATTAGTCTTTAAATCTACCCCACGATACATCTCAGCGCCAGGACGCGTAGTAGCGTCAGTGCGGTAAGACACTTCCAATTCCATACCTCGTTTCCAAGCGCTCAACAGTGTATCTGTAGCGTACTTTGCATTCACTTGCATGCGGCTGTATTTGCGGGGTTCAATTGTTCCTTCGCCGCGCATTTCCTGAAGCATCATTTGTTTCGCACTGATGAACCATTTTTTATCTTTTGATTTCCACCCCAACTCAGCCGTAATACCTTGTCTATTGGGTGTGGCATCACCATACGGAGTGATGTTATCATATTTAGGAGAAAAAGTCATGAGATAAGGAGCCAGCTGCAAATTATACATGGATGATTCGCGCATGAGATCAATGATGGAAGCATTGCGCAACACCTGATCATTAGTAATGCGGTCAAAGGCCGTAGGCAACTGACCAAAACGAATGCGTTTGGTTTGTGCGCCAGGGCTATTAAAATCGGGACTTACTCTTTTCGCGATTGCGTTCACAAACAAACCCGTATTTTTATTTTCCACATTCAAGTTACCTTCTTGAAAGGTTCCGTTAAGAATAGGCGCTTCATTGTTTCCGTCATAAAAACTAGAAGATTTTCCCGCCTCACCCTTTAGAACAGTTGCCCACTGATTATTACTCCATTGTGCTTTGGCTGTATAGGTGTAAACAGGATTTCGGAAAACAGACGTATTGCGAGATGTGCCTTCTATATCGAACAAATTGGCGTGATTGATTCCCAATTGAAGATACTTGCTTTGTAGCAAGCTTACTGAATAGCCGGCGAATAAACGATCGTTGACACTATTGTTATCAGAAGCTTTAACTCGTGTGGCCACTGCGCCAAAATTCAACTCTTGCACCCATTTTTTGAATACAAAACCAAATTCAGTTGCTCCCCCTTGTTGGCGCCATGAATTGCTTTGATCATAAAAATGATCATAGTTCACTACATCCCATTGTTGGCGGAAAATGGCTGGGCTCGATTGAAAAAATTCTTGATCAGCGTTCCATAAAGTATAGGGTGTCATTTTATAATTGATGTCACCCAGCTGATAACGCACGATGCCACCAATAACACCTTTCACATACATCTGGCGAATATCGAATGTAACACCCGATCCCCAGAAACCACCGTAGTCGTTTCTGACACGGACCATACCTTGAATTTCCATCCATTTATTGGGTCGAATATTCAGGCCCAAATCGGCTAGTACATGACCACCATTGAGTCGAGGCACAGTGATGGTATCTTCTTGTACGAGATCTTGATCGAGCTGATCGCCGTAGAACATACCGCGAGCTGCACCATTTACGCTGAATTTACGCATTGGCGCTTGAGCCGATCCGGCAATAGATCCAGCACACAGCAAGATCAAAAAACCACTTTTTATGTTGGCTATTTTCATTTAGAAAAATGCTTTTATTTCTACCGTTAACTCATGGCCGCTGAAGCGATCTAGAGCAAAATTCTTATCTTCAAACTGATACCAGCGATGACGCACATATAAACGTGCATTTTTACCCATATCAATATCACAACCCACGCCATACCCCTCTCCATACTGGTTGCGAGGGCGTCGACTTTCTTCATCAATATCCGTGAGGTAGTTGGCTATCGTACGTTCTACTCCCACATACGCATTGATCAAGACACCTCTACTTACAGCGAGATATGCCTCGATTTCGCTGGTATATTGTCTCACATACGCTTTTTCCGAGGTTACTAAAAGAGCTGAAAAATCGCGTTGAGCGGATGACAATTGTGTTAGACTAAACACATAAAAATCTTTACCTGCAATTTTTGTCGAGTACTTCACTTGCAATTCTGCAACAGAGAAATATTTTTTATTGACTACCACGCCCGAACTGTCATCACTGAGATGAACAGTTTCATAAACATCGCGGAAGATGTCGGAATAGCGGTTATAAGGGCCCACATTACTGGGGAAAGCCCATCGCCAAAAACGAGCTCGCGTAAATTGGTTTACGGGATGCGTATAGGTAATCACCGCCGCACCAGGACGAATTTCTGAAGACGTGCCAATACCTCCAGCGAATTTCAATTTTTTCGTACCCCACTCCAAATTCAGGTTTAAGCCTTGACGATTATTGGTCAATTGACCCAAGCGAATCATGGCACTTCCAAAAGGTTGAAGCACTGCTGATGAACCCACGCTACCTGCAGGAATATTATTCACGCTGTACTCAGGTGTTGCGGTGTTCCAATAAATAGCGTTGTTATTTACAACATCTGGGCTGATGCGGTAGGCATGCAATTCAATAGACGGACGTTTTTTTCTACCCTTGAGATTCAGGCGTGTTTGAAAAAGTTCCGACCAACCAGCGTCATTAATTGGGCTCACGTAATTGCCCAACCCTGCTTCACCTTTCCATGTTATTTCTTTATGCGTAATTGACCATTCCAGCGTGCTCACGTGCAGTCCATAATTTTCGCGAGCCAGACTATCCGTGTAGGCGAAGGAGTTGATGGTGTTTAAGCTCACAAAATTTTTCGAGCCAAAATCCTTTTTGATTTTTCCACCATAACTAAAGTTGGGTACCTGTGAAAAACCGCCATTCAACTCCGTTTTTCCTATCAAAGCTGAGAAAGAAATTCGTCCAGGAAAATCAGCTCCTTCGATAACAGCGCCAACGAATGCCCGATTTCCCCATCGGGTATCTTGATCAATGGAGCCTTGATCGAAATACTGTTTGTAGCGCGAAGAAATATCCGTTCCTGTTGGATCCCATGGGTTGCGTTCGAACAACATGAATCGGTTATAGCCTCTGAAAGAAGCCATGGTTAGATCAGACATAGAGTACCATTGAATACCCCCTAAGTGAGTCGAAAGCGTACCCACTTTTGTTTTAAAACTACCGTGCAAATTCATCCCCAACAGCAGTCCCATACTCGAGCCGAGGCGTGTGCTGCTCAGCGGATTTTGAATAGAGGGGCGTAAAGCTTCAGCTGTTTGTGAGCCATAAGACTGTCCAATATTTCCTTGTAAAAATTGAAACACCATTAGATCGAAACTCCAAGAGGCGCGCTCGTCCGGTCTTCCTGCAATAGTCAAACTCAAATTCGGAAGTTGACTATCGTCACCGATGAACAAGCTTCTATCGAGTACCGTTTCATTGGCGGCAGCATTGAGCAAATAAGGATCATTCTGCTTTGTATAAGTGGCAAAAAATCGATAAAACCCAGATACTTGAAGACCCTTACTGGACGATGGATCTTTCTTTGGAAACATTCCCAAATCGTTCCACAATCGATTGCGGGTAGTATCTTGAATTTGTGCATTGGCGATGCTTGCGCACAATAGCGCGGTGAACATGACCAATACTTTTTTAAAACCATTCATTGAATGCCCTTTCTTTAATTCATCTTTTCAAACCACCGATCACGGATTGATGCTATCAAACTTTTTCATTTGAATCATTCGCGCTTGGCCCATTTCGGCTGAGCGTTTATTGACCCAAAAAGGAATATTCTCGTAAGCATAATGACCGTGACCATCGTACACAAACACGAATAAGCGATAGCCACCTTCTTCAGAAGGGGCGAACATGCTCACCGCGTCTTTTGAACCTTTGGTTACTTTTCTTTTTACAGGAAGTGGAGCGCTTTCGGCGTCACCACCTGATTTGATATCGGTACTTTCCGGTACGATCAACCAATTAACCACTAGACGATCGCCATCCGGGTCGCTTACTTTAAGTATCGCTTCCATGCGATCGCCGGCCATCACTTTTACATTCTGATTCTTTGAAGCCGCATTGAGCAAACACGATTCTAAAATTGGTGCACGATTCGCCGCTTCCTTTCCGGTCCAAATGCGTTGCATGCGATCGATAACTTCTCCCGTTTCCCCTCTTTCAGAAAAAAGTCCATACCAAGTAGAAGTTGTTTCTTGTTTTTGTCCCCACAAAAAGATGAAAGACCCGATACAGTGATCAGCATCCCCAACGATGTAATCACGGTAACGTTCCTCATAAACCACCGCTTTTTCGTGACTACTTTGTTCGATAGGAACATTCCATTCCGTTTTCGCTACTTCCCAGTGTCCATTCGGTCCCCATTCTGAAATTACATAAGGACCTGTCCATCCATACTCGCGAATATTTTTTTTGATATTGCCCAAATCGCCGTAGGTGTTGATACCGTAAACATCAATGCTCGGAGCGCGCTCTTTAATTAAACGAACTTCTTCTTTATCGAGTCCAGCTGTAACAGTGCAAGTTGGATGATTAGGATCCACTTCGTGAATCATTTTAGCGATGTCTTCGATGGCATACCACACGTTTGTATTGGTGTAGAATAAATCCACTTCATTCCCTACACCCCACATTAATAAAGCAGGATGATCTTTTATCGCCATTACTTCAGAACGAAAGGCATCGAGCTGTGCTTTCACTTTTACAGGATCGTCATAATCAAAACCATGACGTTCATGTTGTGCCCACAATCCCATCATTACCGTAAGACCTTTGGCGTGAGCAGCATCTAATATTTCTAACGCATTGTCGGTACTCCAAGTGCGGATGCAGTTGCCACCGATGTCAACTAATGTTTCGAGATGATCATGCCCACCCGCTCCTTTCACTTCGTACGGCTTCCCGTCGCGGTAAAAAGACCACTTGCCATTCACTTCCTTTACTTCAACCTTTATAGGATTAGCAAACGAATGAATAGACCAAGCGAGAAATCCAAATAATAGTAGAAGTATTCTCATAGCGGTCCTTAAATTTCAAATGAAAAACCTTTTTTCTTTTCTGCGTTGAACAGTTTTCTGTCAAAACGATACAACTGAGAAGGTCTGTGATTAACTTCCTTTTGGGTTTCGCCCAACTTCTGAATGAATTTCATTCCTTGAATTTTCTTTCGAAAATTCCCTTTATCGAGTGTAATACTATAAACACTTTCGTAAAACAACTGTAATTGTCCCAAAGTAAATTTTTCGGGAAGCACATTCGTCCATATAGGTTCATATCGGAGAATGTTTCGAAGTTCTTGAAAAGAGTTATCTAAAATTTCGCGATGGTCAAAAGCGAGCTTGGGTATTTTTTTTACCGAATGCCATTTCGATTCTTTTGCCCAAGAGGATGCCACAGGATTTAGCTCCGATGTTTCAACGAGAGTCGTGTAAGCTACAGTAAAAACGCGTCCGAGGGGATGTCGATCTACATTACACAACGTATTTACCAGACGAAGCTCCACTACCTTCAGAATGGTTAGATCTTCAAGCACTCTTCGAGCCGCCGAGTCCAAATCTTCTAGCGGATAAACCAAGTCGCCGGGTAAGGCCCAAAAATTTTCGTACGGCTCAGCACCTCTTTCAATCAGGAGCACTTTAAGTTGCCCCTCATGATAACCAAAGATGACACAATCGACAGAAAAGGCTGATTTAAAGAAATCATCTATATCAATAGAATAAATATCATCCTGCTGAAGTCGTGACTTAAATGCCTTGGTTTGGAGAACCATACTCTTGTTTTTTGACAAATCTATAAAAAAAAGGCAATTTATACCCCTTATTGTAAAAAGTACAATAAATACTTTTTGTTAATCATACAATAAGTATATATTGGCACCTTCAACCAAAACCTTTAACTAATGAAAAAGATTTCTTTACTAGCTGTATTCAGCTTATGGAGTCTGTTTTTGCTAGCTGTTCCTTACAATGTGACCTTCCGCGTTGACATGAACAACTACCCAGGAACATTCACTACGCCTGAAGTTAATGGCACCTTTAATGGATGGTGCGGCAATTGTATTCCCATGACTGACGTCAATGGCGACAACATTTGGGAAGTCACTTTTCCACTCGCGCCAGGCTCATACGAGTACAAATTTTCACACGACAATTGGGCGGGGCAAGAAAACCTATCACAAGCGGGAAGCTGTGCTCCGAACAACGGCGGATACTTCAATCGTACACTTAGTGTAACGCAGGACATTGTGTTAGATGCTGTTTGTTGGGGTAGTTGCGTTGCATGTTCGCAATCGATTCCGAACTATAATGTGACCTTTAAGGTTGACATGAGTCAATACCCAGGAACCTATACAACACCTGAAGTAAATGGCACCTTCAATGGATGGTGTGGTAACTGCAACCCGATGACTGACGTTAATGGAGATGACATATGGGAAGTAACCCTTGCCTTACCTCAAGGCAGCTATGAATATAAGTTTTCGCATGATAGCTGGACTGGCCAAGAGAGCTTATCGCAAGCCGGCAGCTGTGCGCCCAATAACAATGGTTTCTTCAATCGTACCTTGAGCCTTACACAAAACACCGTATTAGATGCTGTTTGTTGGGGCAGTTGTGTAAGCTGCAGCCAAACCCTACCCAATTACAACGTCACCTTTAAATTAGACATGCGTTCGTACACGGGTAATTATACTACCCCTGAAGTGAACGGCACCTTTAACGGTTGGTGCGGTAACTGCAACCAGATGAGCGATGCCAACGGCGATGAGATTTGGGAACTAACCTTAAGTCTTCCTCAGGGTAACTATGAATATAAGTACTCAGCGGATAACTGGACTAGTCAGGAACAACTAGCTGGTGTTACTGGCTGCACCGTTCTGAATAATGGATTCACTAACCGCGCATTGAATTTAACACAAAATACAGTGTTGGCTCCAGTATGTTGGGGATCATGCTCTGCTTGTTATTATGATGTCACCTTTAAGGTAGACATGAGTTTATATAGTGGTACGTTCACCACACCTGAAGTCAATGGAACATTTAACGGGTGGTGCGGTAACTGCAATGCGATGACTGATGCTAATGGTGATGACATTTGGGAAGTAACCCTTCCACTCGCCCCAGGCAACTACGAGTATAAATTCTCGCATGACTCGTGGACAGGTCAAGAACAGCTTGCCTCTGCAGGAAGCTGTGCTCCTAACAACAATGGTTTTTTCAACCGCGTACTAAGTGTTAGTCAAAACACAGTACTAGATCCTATTTGTTGGGGAAGTTGCGTTGTTTGCAGTCAATCAACTCCATCATACAATGTGACATTTAAAGTAGACATGAACCAGTATACTGGCAACTTTACTACGCCTGAAGTAAACGGAACATTCAACAACTGGTGTGGCAACTGTACACCAATGACCGATGTTAACGGTGATAATATTTGGGAAGTAACCGTTAACTTACCTCAGGGTAACTATGAGTACAAATTTTCACATGATTTCTGGACAGGCCAAGAAAACTTAACCACCGCTGGAAGTTGCACGGTAACGAACAATGGATTTACCAATCGTTCACTTAGCTTGACTCAGAACACTGTTTTAGATGCCGTATGCTGGGGATATTGCGTTCCTTGTTCGCAGGTACAGCCTCCACGCACGGTAACCTTTAAAGTAGATATGAGCCACTACACCGGCAACTATACTACACCAGAAGTAAATGGTACATTTAACGGATGGTGTGGTAACTGCAACGCCATGAGCGATGCCAATGGAGATGACATTTGGGAAGTTACTCTTACTTTACCACAAGGTAACTATGAGTACAAATTTTCACATGATTTTTGGACAGGTCAAGAAAACTTAACAGCAGGAAGTTCGTGCACAGTAACCAACGGCGCCTTTACTAACCGCACCTTGAACCTTACACAAAACGTTGTTTTGGATCCTGTGTGTTGGGGCTACTGTTTATCTTGTAACGTTATACCACAGAACGATACCCGCAGCGCGGCTCGATCTGTAAACGCCACCACCTATCCAAGCTGTTTTAACAACAACCTGAGTACCGACCTCACCAATGCAACTGCATCCAGTGAATCAACCATTAGTTCTGCCAGTGGCGCTGGACAAGATGTTTGGTTCAAATTTGTAGCCTCTACACCTGGTGCTCGCATTTCATCTTCATCAGCATTTGATGTAGCGCTTGAATTGCAAACAGCGGCCGGAGCTTCATTGGCTATTGAAAATGATGCTCAGGGGAACGAAGTGCTGATCTATGGCAACTTGACCATTGGTCAAACCTATTACGTGGTGCTTCGCAACCAGTCTACTTCTAGCATTGGATCAGCGAGCATATGCATTCAGAAATTAGGTTCTTCTAACTGCAATAACGTGAGCAATAACTTTGCGTCATTGTGCACTAGCTTTAAAGTAGCCTATACTGGAGCAAGCAGCTACTCCCTTTCATTTACTGAAGTTCCAACAGCTGGAGATGTTACTTCGGACACCTTCAACTTCACTACTCCTAATGGCGGCACTGTTGTTTCCTTCAATAACATTCCTGGATTAAACTACGGAAGAAGTTACAACGTGGTTATTTCAGCTAACTACGTGCTAACCGATGGAAGTGGCAACGTAACTACTGTAACCATTCCAAGTAACGGCTGTCTCATTTCATTTGGCGCACAACCAGAACTAGACCTTCGTGCTAATGATGCAAGTCCAAACTTGCGTTATGCCGGATCACAAATAGGGGCGAACAGATGGATCTGCGGAGCTAGTTATTACCGCTGGGCTATTACCCAAACCGCTCCTATCACAGGACTTACAACCTACACAGATGGTTTGCCTAACAACCGCTTCCTATCTTTGATTGCCGTGAACCAACAAAACCCAGGTACAATAGTTCCTGGAGGACAGTACACTGTTCAAGTTGCCCCCGTTTTTGGCAACATTGTAGGAAATTTCGGTTCAGTTGATCAAACCCTGATCATTGCAGGTTCGGCTATGCCTATCATCGATGAATCAGAGAATTTAACAACTCGTATTGAACTAGAAGACGCTCCGATTGCAGCCGTTTATCCAAACCCAAGCAATGGACAACTAGTGAATATTAACGCTACTGGGCTTGTTTCATCAAGCGTAGAAGTGCGTGTAATCGATGCACAAGGCCGAATGGTAACATCACAACGTTTTGCAGTCAACGAGACATTGAATCAGATGGTTCAATTCGATGAATTGCTCAGCGATGGCCTTTATTTAGTGGAAATTTTAGATGGCGATACTACCTATACTGAAAGATTTATCGTTCAGAAGTAGTCTTGTTTTTGGTTTTAAAACAGAACCCTTGCCCATTCAATTGGGCAAGGGTTTTTTTTTCGACACGGCCTATTCAATCTGCATACTTCCATTGATTAGAAAATATTACCTTGATTCATCCGCCCCTCTTTATGAGCAGTAATTTATGGTTCGGTAGATACCCTTTTACGTTACATAAGCCGATTGTCACATTTCGGCTAAAAAGATGGTTAAATACTTTTTGTACAAAGTACTATTACCTACATTAGCAGATCAAAACCAAAACAGATCACAATGAAAAAAATCTCTTTACTCGCTATTTTCAGCTTGTGGAGTATTTGTCTTTTAGCTGTTCCTTACAACGTGACATTTCGCGTTGACATGAACAACTATACAGGTACGTTCACAACGCCTGAAGTTAATGGCACCTTCAATGGTTGGTGCGGCAGCTGCAATGCCATGACAGACGTTGATGGTGACAACATTTGGGAAACCACCATCTCTTTGGAGCAGGGCACTTATCAATACAAATTTTCACATGATGCTTGGACTGGTCAAGAAAGCCTTACTCCTGGTAGCTTGTGTACCCTAACCAGCAATGGTTTCACCAATCGTGTCATTAACCTTACGAGTGATACCGTGCTTGACCCCGTATGTTGGGCAAGTTGCACCTCATGTGCAGAAACGTTGCCTTCGTACAACGTAACTTTCCGTGTGGACATGAACCAATATACCGGTACATTCACCACGCCTGAAGTTAACGGTACTTTTAATGGATGGTGCGGCAACTGCAATGCCATGACCGATACAGATGGCGATAACATCTGGGAAACTACTTTGTCATTGACTCAAGGCATGTACGAATACAAATTTGCACATGATGCTTGGGGTGGTCAAGAGAACCTTACCCAAGGACTTCCCTGCACCATGACAACGGATGGATTCACGAACCGCACATTGAATCTAACGAGCGATGTAGTTCTAGAAGCGGTATGTTGGGGTAGTTGCACTTCTTGTTCGACTTCACTTCCTTCACACAACGTAACGTTCCGTGTGGATATGAGCCAATACACGGGCACATTTACAACACCAGAAGTAAATGGTACTTTCAACGGATGGTGTGGCAACTGCAACGCGATGAGCGATGCAGACGGCGACAATATTTGGGAAGTAACACTATCCCTCCTCGAAGGAACTTACGAATATAAGTTTGCGCATGATGCTTGGACTGGTCAAGAAAACTTGACAGAAGGAAGCTCTTGCACTGTTACCAACAACGGCTTCACCAATCGTTCATTGAACTTGACTAGTGATGTGGTATTAGACGCCGTATGCTGGGAATCTTGTTCTGCTTGTGCTACTGTAGTGAACAACTATGACGTTACCTTCCGTGTGGATATGAGCCAATACACGGGCACTTTCACAGCGCCAGAAGTAAACGGCACTTTTAACGGATGGTGCGGTAACTGTAACGCCATGAGCGATGCAGATGGTGACAACATTTGGGAAGTAACTCTGAACCTGCCTGAAGGTAGCTACGAATACAAATTCGCACACGATGCATGGACAGGTCAAGAAAACTTGATCTCAGGAAGTTCGTGCACCATTACCAACAACGACGGCTTTACCAATCGTTCATTGAACTTGAATGGTGATGTAGTATTAGACGCCGTATGTTGGGGTTCTTGCACCGCTTGTGGTACTGTAGTGAACAACTATGACGTTACCTTCCGTGTGGACATGAGTCAATACACTGGCACTTTCACAGCGCCAGAAGTAAACGGCACTTTTAACGGATGGTGCGGTAACTGTAACGCCATGAGCGATGAAGATGGTGACAACATTTGGGAAGTAACCCTTAACCTTGCTGAAGGTAGCTACGAATACAAATTTGCTCATGACGCTTGGACAAATTCTGAAAACTTAACCTCAGGAAGCTCTTGCACTGTAACCAACAATGGATTTACCAACCGTTCATTGAACTTGACTGGTGATGTAGTATTAGATGCCGTATGTTGGGGTTCTTGCAATGCTTGTTCTGTGCAGCCATCTACCTACAATGTTACTTTCCAAGTGGACATGTCGCAGCAAACATTCAGCTTCACTGAAATGCAATTGAATGGTACATTCAATAACTGGTGTGGCGCATGCGCTCCGATGAGCGATGCTAACGGAGACAACATTTGGGAAATTACCATTCCACTTGAAGCGGGATCATACGAATTCAAATATGCTTACGATAACTGGACAGGCTCAGAACAATTGGCAGATGGTCAATCTTGCACAGTGAATAACGGTGGATTTGTCAACCGTGCATTAGTAGTGGACGGAGATATGACATTGCCTGTAGTATGTTATGCAAGCTGTGCTGCTTGTTCTAATCCTAGCGATCTATTCAACGTAACCTTCCAAGTAGACATGAGCAACGTAACAGATGCTTTCACTACACCAGAAGTGAACGGTACCTTTAACAACTGGTGTGGCGCTTGTGCACCAATGACTGACGCAAATGGCGACAACATTTGGGAAATCACCATTCCACTTGCAGCAGGCAACTACGAATACAAATTTGCTTATGACAACTGGGCTGGTCAAGAAACACTTCTTCCAGGCGGTTCTTGTACATTAACCACAGGAGCATTTACTAACCGTGTTTACACCGTGAGTGCTGACGTAACCCTTCCAGTAGTTTGCTGGGGAAGCTGTTCAGCTTGCGGTAGCAACGAAGGTCCATTCGCCGTTACATTCCGTGTGGACATGCAAAACGTTACCGATGTATTTACCACCCCAGAGGTGAATGGTACATTTAACAACTGGTGCGGCGGATGTGCCCCGATGTCAGACACCGATGGTGATGATGTTTGGGAAATCACTATTCCACTGCCAGCGGGTACTCATGAATTCAAATATGCCTATGATGCATGGACAGGTCAAGAAACACTTACATCAGGTTCTTCTTGTACCATTACAACAGATGGTTTCACCAACCGTGTGATCACTGTATCAGAAGACATGACAATGGACGTAGTATGTTGGGCATCTTGCGCGGCATGTGGACCTGACGGAGTAGAAAACGTAAATGCTCCGATCATTTCGATGTATCCGAACCCAGCAAACACTGAAATTTTCTTCGCGGGATTGCGCGCTGGCGAGCAGCCCTTGTTGACTTTATACAATCAATTGGGTCAGCAAGTGATTACTCAAAAAATCACGAATGGTCGTATCGACATTTCTTCATTGACTGAAGGAGTATATACAACTACAATTTTGTTAGATGGTGTACAAACAGTTCAGAAAGTAGTGATCGCTCACTAATCTTTTCTAACTAAGAAGAAAGGTCTCGGCTAAGCCGAGACCTTTTTTTTTGTCACATAACAAGTATTTGGAAATGTCGATTTTTTTTAGGTAAAGACCTTATAGGTCTAAGACCTATAAGGTCTTTACCTAATTTTTTTTGACATATGCAAACGTTAGTTATACCTCGCCAATGCCCGCTTATGCCTGTTCTCTCCCGTATGCGCATAAAAAAGCCGTCTCAGCTAAGCAAAGACGGCTTGTTAGAATAACTAAAACAACTAAAAATCAAAAACCACTTCACTCAGTGGTACGCGATAGCGTTCATTATAAATCCCCTCTGGCACTCGTTTTCCACAGGTGATCACCATGTTGATTTCTGCGCCGCGTGGGAGGTTCATCCATTTCTTTATTCGAACACTATCGAAGCCTTCAACAGGACAAGTGTCGTGACCCTCGGCCGTCATGGAGAGCATAAAGGTTTGTGCTGCCAAAGCAACACTTTTATGAGCTACCACACGCACATCCGCGCCCGATACTTCGCGGACCATTGGGCGTTTTAATCCTCGGAAAAAGACAAAGCACTTTTTAAAAAAACCTCGAATACCCATTCGGTCGTTATTGTACAACAATGGCATCAACTTACTGTAGTAGCTCACCGCGCTTTGGCCTTTAAATGAAGGACGATCACCTACGGTACTTTTCACAAAATCCAAATTACGTTGAGCGCGGTGCTTCCACTTATCCAATCGAACGACTACTACAATAATCTCTTGTGCCGTTTTGGTGGTATTTTGACCCATACAATAGTCCGATAATATGGCCTTCTTTTGAGGATCACTTACCCGATAAAACTCCCATAGTTGCATATTGCTGCTGCTAGGCGCTAGGGTAGCGCGCTGCAAGCTCCGTGTAACAGCTTCCCGATCATAATCTGTAGGGTGGTAAATTCGAATAGCCCTGCGGTGATTCACTATTTGATCAAAAACAGGACGCCAGTTTGTTTCATTCGATTCCATGCGGCTAAATTACCACTTGCGGTGCATTGGATTTTTGTAAAAAATCAATCAAATGGCCGTTGAATACTTCTGACTTTTCCAGGCTCACCAGATGACCACATCTCTCTACGAGGGTCAACTGAATGGATTGAAATCGCTTAGAATAGTCGATAGCCGGTTTCATAAACAAATGATCTTGAGTGCCCACTAGGAGAAGCATTGGTACCTTAGGAGCCGTGTTGAAGAGGAGCTGCAAAGTGCGATCGAGGCATTTACCATACATGGAGGTCCATTTGCGGTATTCTGCGTCGCTCAAGAATTTCGACTCCCTTACAAAAATTTCTCTTGACTTTTGGTGGTTCTTTCGAGGCAGGGCTAAACGGGCCGTAACGGCATAAAACGTCTGGAAGCCCACCACTTTGGCCAATGTGAGTCCGCTTCTCGCCAACAAACGTAATTTAAGATTTAGACCCACAATTGGTCCGGCGAAAACCACCGCTTTCACTTGTTGAGGGCGGTTATGAAGCATTTGCATAGCAATTATACTTCCCAATGACACCCCAGCGATGTTGATGACCTGAATACGCAGTAAATCAACCACCTGCCATATCTTATTGGCTATCCATTCAAAGTCGTAGTGTAGGTCGTTTAGAGTGACCTCCCGGGAATTTCCATGTCCGGGCATATCAATCAGTAGCACATGAAAAGCGCTTTGGCAGGGTTCTATTTGCTTTCGCCATGTGCGTGTGCTTCCACCAGCACCGTGCACAAAAAGAAGCCAAGGGGCATTTTCATCTGCACATCGGTGAGTTTCGAAATAGAGCGGTGTTGGCGAGTTGATCACGGTGCAATGATACTCAATAAAGAATGAGAATGAGAATGAGAAAGGGAT
>JBDKGH010000147.1:0-13196 GCA_039798265.1 Bacteroidota bacterium
CCTTGTTCCCCAATCCAATTGAAGATACCGCACGCCTAGAGTTTACCTCTAGCTTCTTGGGATCTACTTGTCAAGTGTTCAGTTTTTCCGGTCAATTGATGGGAGAATTCAAAGTAGATCAAACCAACATGAGTTTGGATTGCACCACTTATGCACCAGGTAATTACTTCCTCTCTGCTACTTCATCTGAAGGTACGATCTCTCGTACTTTTGTAGTGAAATAATATGACACGCTACTTCAACATAACAGCAAAGCTCATTGGGCTTTGCTGTTTTTTTTTCATCCACATTCAAGCAGAAGCGCAGCAGTATTCTTATGCGGGCACTGTGCTTGATTATGATACCCGACAGCCCATTGAGGGATTGATGATCTGCAGCGATACGCTGAATCAGAACTGTGTTTTTACAGATTTGAATGGTTCATTCATCATTCAATCGAAAGATACCCTATCGATGCTGAAAGCATTTGGATTGGGCTATGACCGCATGCTTGAAGCATTCGGATTCAATGACTCTGCGCGGATAACGTATTACCTCAAGCAAGATGGATTTGAGATGTCCTCTGCCTTAGTAGTGGGTATTTTGAATAAAAGTATTTATTCCAAAGTGCCCGCCTCCATTGGTATGGTGAGCAGTGGGCAGTTGATGGTAGGTGATGCTTCTTCCTTGCAGGCGGGTTTAAATACCTTGCCCGGCGTTACCTTAGAAACAAGAGGACAGGGAGGGAGTCAGCGATTGAATATTCGTGGTAGTTTTTTACGCTCGCCCTTCGCTGTTCGAAATGTAAAAACATACCTCAACGGTATTCCTTTTTCATCGCCCGACGGAAGTTCTCCTTTGGAGTTGATCGATGCAAGCGATGTAGAAAAAATAGAGGTGGTGAAAGGGCCAGCTGGTAGCATTTATGGAAGTGCTACTGGTGGGGTTTTGAATATTTCTACCCTACAGCCATTGAAGCATGGATTTGGTATTAAAACAACACAGCAATATGGCGGTTTTGGTTTGCGTCGTTCGGTAACGCAAGCTCAGTTTGTGGATACCAAGTGGAGTGTGCGGGTGTCGCATATTTTTCAGCAAAATCAAGGGTATCGCGATCAGGAATGGAACAAAAAGAATCAGGCGTCTGCTTTTATTCAGTATCGCCCCATGTCCAAACTAAAGTACTTTTTATACCTCGCTTATTATAATGGAAGCTGGGCCTTACCCGGAGCTTTGAATGCCACAGAGGCAGAAGAAGATCCTCGTCAAGCGCGCCCATTTTCTATTGAAAACAATGCTGCTTTGTTTAGAAAACGCACCATGATTGGATTTAGCCAGCATTGGGAAATCGATGATAAATGGTCCAATCAAACGTCCATTTATGCCCAGCAAACAGATAAGACTAATCCCTATGGTACTTCTGCTTTCAGTCAAGGGTACAAAGAAGAGGGTGCAACTGGAGCCGGTATGCGCACGGTGTTTACAGGGAAAATGATAGCGACGAAAATGCTACAAGCGCGATTGAATGTGGGAGCTGAATACCAATTTGAAAAGTTCAACATCACCGAATGGGATAATGAAGGTGGAAAAGCAGGGGCTAAGAAATACCATTATGACGTGAACTATCATGGTCTCTTGGGATTCGCGTCGATAGATTGGGAGTTGGGACGAGATCTTTTAATCAATACGGGAGTGAGTTGGAATAAAACCATCCACCAAGCAAGGGGCTATGCCGTTGATGGAATTGCATTTGATACTACTGCTACCTGGGCCGCAGAGTTTTTACCTCGACTGGGTGCTTCGTATCAATGGATAAAAAACCAGTATGTGGTGGCAAGCGTGAGTTACGGCAACAGCCAACCAACCGTGTTTGAGCAGATCGATTACGAAAACAATCGTTTTAACCTCGACTTAAAACCCGAACATGGCATCAACTACGAAGGCGGATTAAAAGGGAGCATTGGACAGCGGTTTCAACTCGAATATGAAGTGACGGCTTATCAATTTTTGCTCAATGATGCCATCCTTGCAGAAGAAAAAATGAATGCCGATAGCACGGTGTTTACCGCTTATTCGAATACCGGATCAACAAAACAAGAAGGAATAGAATGGACCTTGCGCAAGCGTTTTGCATTGGGAGATTCATTAGAACATTCTTTGGCGTTTTGGTTGAGTGGAGCATTTCAGCGCTATCGATTTGACGATTATAGTGTATCAGGCGTCGAGTTGGCTGGAAACCATTTGCCAGGCGTGCCTCCGGCTACCTTCAGCAGTGGATTTCAGTTATCGCTTTGGGATAATAATTTTAGCTGGAGTCTTTCGCATTATTGGATGGACCGAGTGTTTCTTAACAATGCCAATAACGTTTATGGAAAGGCCTACCACTTGTTACACACACGAGTAGGATTGAAGGTGTTTTCGAGCCGTTCTGGATTCACAGGCGACGTATTCGTAGGCATACAAAACCTTACCAATACGGTTTACACTTCTTTTTATGCTTTTAACGGCGCAGCAGGTAGATATTATAATCCCTCTCAACCGCGGAGCTTATTCTTCGGTTTTACCTTGGGATTGTAAGTGGGCATGAACTTTTTCAATAAAAATTGATTTTTATAGGTATGAAAAAAATCCTCATCACTGGAGCTTCCTCTGGTATAGGCTTAGCCGCAGCCAAAGTGCTACACGCGTCGGACCACGAGTTGTTCTTGATTGCTCGAAGAGCGGATAAACTGCAAGAAATACAAGCGCAGCTTGGACAGCGTGTTCACGTACACACCGTTGACGTGGTGAACTATGAAAGCGTAAAGCAAATGGCCAATGAGGCTATTTCTAAGATGGGACAAATAGATGTGTTGATCAACAATGCTGGTCTCGGTTATTTCGATCCATTGGTAGAGGGTAAGATTGAAGAATGGCATGAAATGTTTGATATCAATGTGAAAGGATTGCTGAACTGCCTTCACACCTGCTTGCCACATTTGATCGAGTCAAAAGGTCACGTCATCAATTTAGGTTCGTTGGCAAGTCATTATGTTTTCCCTAACAGCGGGGTTTATTCGGCCACTAAGCATGCCGTCTTTGCCATTAGCGAAAGCATACGCACCGAATTACCCGATAAGGTGAGAGTTACCACCATCAGTCCTGGTTCGGTCAATACACCATTCATTGATAGCACCACCAATGAAAAGTTGTTAGCCGAGTACAAAAATTATTTTGCCGCAGGAATGAGCGCAGAATGGATCGCAGAGACGATTCGTTTTGCTGTAGAAGCGCCCGCATCTGCCGTAGTGAGCGAAATCATCACCCGTCCGAATAGGCAGGTGAAATAAAGCAGCTAAAGTTCAGCGGATTAGTACTCGTTCCTTCAAACTGCGAAAAGATCAAAAAATAGCCGTTTACTTCGAATGTTGAGGTAAATTTGCGGCGCGAAACAAACATTAAAACGCAATACAACAAGCATATGTCAGTATTAGTAGGTAAAAAAGCTCCTTCATTCTCTGCTCCTGCAGTGGTGAAAGGTGGCATCGTAGAGAACAACTTCTCTTTGGATCAATTCATTGGTAAAAAACACGTGTTGTTTTTCTTTTACCCAAAGGATTTCACCTTTGTATGTCCAACAGAACTTCACGCTTTCCAAGAGCGTATGGCAGAATTTGAAGAGCGCAACGTAGCTGTTGTTGCTTGTTCAACTGACACGGAAGAAAGTCACTGGGGTTGGTTGCAAATGACCAAAGAACAAGGCGGTATCAAAGGTATCACTTACCCAATCGTGGCAGACACAGCCAAAACCATCTCTGAAAATTACGGAGTATTGGCCGGTGATTATGGATATGATGAAGAAGGCAATTGGGTTGCTGATGGTCCAATGATCGCTTACCGTGGTCTTTTCTTGATCGATAAAAACGGCGTGGTACAGCACCAAATCGTGAACAACTTCCCATTGGGACGTAATGTAGACGAGGCTATCCGTATGGTAGATGCGTTACAATTCTTCGAAGAAAACGGTGAAGTATGCCCTGCTAACTGGTCAAAAGGTAAGTCAGGTATGAAAGATACTCACGAAGGAGTAGCTGATTACCTTTCCAAGCATTAATACAAATTGAGCTAACAGTAGAACTTCTTTTGAGGGGTTTTACTGTTAGCTTTGTATTTACTTCGATTCACCAAACAATCGTCAAATGAATTTGCAACCCAACGAAAACTGTTGTTGCGAGGAAGGTGCCAGTCACTTTCAAAATTTCATTGCTGTAGGTGGCACCTTGTGTCTTACCAACCACCGCCTTCACTTTACTCCGAAGGCTGGCGTCGCCGATTCTCATGAGTGGTCTTTGGATTTGCGATTGATATCGGACGTTCAACTTTGCAAAACCATGTTCATGAATCCAAATGGCATTGCCATTCTCATGAAAGATGGTAACATCGAAAACTTTATTGTGGACGACCGCAAAGCTTGGAAAGAGCGCATTGAGCGAGAGCTCAAACTAAAGTCGATTCGTTAGGGTGTTTCGAAAAATCAACTAAGATTTTGCACCAGCCATTTGAAGAATGGCCTCTGCATATTGTTTTTCATCTAAAGCCATCCCGAGTTGATGGCTTTTTTGTTGGTAAGCGGCTAACTCTTCTGCGCTCCAACTAAGCGCTTCCTGCATACTCACCATCATCGATTCGTCGTTGGCGGCTTCAAACAAACTGCCATTGGAAGAGAGAAGGGCGCTACGTGCTCCTATTTTATCCGATAAGAGAATAGGATAACCGCTTACACAAAATTCATTGACCACTACACCCCATGGTTCATATATACTCGGAAGAATAAAAACATCTCCATTGAGCATAATGGATTCAAGTTGTTCTCCTTGACAAAATCCATGGTGGAAAATGCCTTCAGAACGGTCGCGTGCCTCCCAAAGAGGTCCAGTTCCCATGCAATGCAGTTCGATTTCGGGATGATTTTTACGCAGCCTTTTGAATACCTGCCATAAGCGTTGAATGTCCTTTTCAGGCGCGTAGCGGCCTGTATAAACGAATCGTTTGACGCGCGTGTTAAGAGCATGCCTTTTTTCATAGATCCTTTTAAAAAAGGCCGTATCGCAGGTATAGGCTCCCGTGAATATTTGCTGGGAAGAAAAGCCAATCGCTTTGGCAAAGGTCACTTGTAACTCACCCGGTACAAATGCATACTTGAAGTAGGGGCTTACAGTTAAACGGAGCTTAAGTACACGGGCCATATCTTTTATCCCACCTTCCCACTGCTTATCAAAGCCCAACAAGGCCGGAATTCGCTGATTTTTCTTGACGATGCTGATGTAATCCTCATCCGCCCAGCCCCCCACGAAAATGAGGTCGTAAGAATTGGAGTCAATCAATGATTGAATGCCACTCAGATCGCATACCTTGCGGGAATAAAGTGTAACTTTATCGCTCCATTGAAACTGAAAAGGGGCATCGCTTTTTACCGGATAAGCCACAATGTCAATAGATACATTGTGCTCATTGGCGAGATAATTCATGTTGTTCACGAAGTATCCAGCTAACTCGCGGTATAAAACAAGCATTCTTTTCATGGAGGCCATAACTAAACGCAAATATGCAGATTTTACTATACGAAGAGTGGATGAAACCGCAAGTGATTTCTTTATTCGTTGCCGAATATGGGGTCACCTTCGACGAATTTGAAGAATTATTCACTCGTTTTTACGAATCGCCCTTTCAAAAAGACCACTGTGTGCGCATTGTAGCGGTGGAAGGAGAGAAGGTGGGAGGTTTTCAGTCTTTCTTTTATTGGCCCATCAAAAAAGATGGTGTAGTGTATAAAACCTTTCAGAGTGGTAATTCGCTGGTACATCCCGATTTCAGAGGAAAAGGACTTTTTGCGAAAATGCTCGACTTTATTCATCTTCCCGAAAATCAAATTGAAGTAGATGGATTGATCGGCTTCCCCGTGGAGATGAGCTACGGTTCTTTTATGCGCAATAAGTGGAAGAATCCTTTCAATCTGCAGTGGCATGTGAAAATAGCTCAGCCCATAAGCTCACTGTTTTCTAATCCAGAACGCGACTTAACGAAAGCGTTTGGAAAAAGGAGTCCTGTATCTGTAGAACCCTTTATGGACTTCTACTTCGTGACACAGTCTGCGGAGTTTGATGCGTACCGTTTTCAATTTCAGCAAACGCCGCATTGGCGGTATGTGTATGAAGAAGGCAGTCGACGCTGCTTATTCGAGTTTAAAATGCAAGTGCGTAAAAAGTTGATCAAGGAATTGGTCATTGGTAAAATAGTAGCGAACGACAATGAAACAGCTTTTTGGCAGAGAGCATATGATGCTTTTTTCAAAGAAGTAAAGCGGGCAACATCGGTTACCATCATCAGCTTTGCCTGCAATGGTAAAATTGATTATTTGCAAAAGCTTATGGCGGATAATGGTTTTAGAAAGATCGATCGCACCATCTATTTCATAGCTAAAGGCAAAATGGCCAATGAAATAGAGAATTGGGACAATTGGGATATTCAACGAGCTGATATAGATACGTGGTGATGAAACAGCAATGGGTACAATGGGGTAAATCATGGCTAGGCAGTATAGAGCGTCTATTTGCCAACGCATCTGCGCATAAAGGCGAGCTCACTGTATTGTGCTTGCACAGCACTCCAGCCTTTTTGTTACCGCGCTTTCGAGCATTAGTGAAGAGATGGAAAAAGGAATACACCTTTTTGCATCCCCATGAGTTGGTCGCTTTTCATCAGCATCCCGAGCGTTACCAGCAAGGGCCTTACTTGCTATTGAGTTTTGATGACGGCCTGCTCAATAATTATGCTTCTGCGCGCATACTTCAAGAGGAACATATTTCAGCTTTATACTTTGCCGTCCCGAAGTTTATTGATGCCGATAATCAGGATCACTATTACCGAACGTTCATTCGCGATTATGTTGATCAGGCCATAGACTTTCAGCCCGAGGACACTCAAGCCATGAGTTGGGCTCAATTAAGAGAACTTCTTTCTTGGGGCCACGTTATTGGCTGTCACAGTATGTCCCATCAGTTGAAATCGGGTATGAAAGAAAGCGAATTGGAAGAAGAGTTGCTTTTTTCCAAGCAAGTAATCGAACAGCAGCTTCAAGTAAAAGTTGAACATTTTGCGTCGCCTAATAATTCGCTACTATCGACAGATGCTTTTTCCTGTTCGATGATCGAACAACACTATTTACTCCACCATACTACTATTCCGGGTACGAATAAAGAATCGGGAAAACCGGCTTCTGTTGTTTTCCGTCGCAACGTGGAAGTGCATTGGAAAATGGGAGCAATAGCTTATGGAATGGGGCATTGGGATTTAAAACGTTGGCAGTCGCGTCAGCAAGAAATGTGTGGTTTACACACTTCAGCTCAAAAGAGCTAAGACTTTGTTTTTGAGCGATTTTTCTTTCTTTTCGTCACTTCAAATGACTGGTCAGCAGGGCGGTGATGAGAGTTTGTGTTTGTAAATCAGTGGATTAGGTGTTTTGTTTTGCTCATTCGGAAGAAGTGGCCCAAGGAGCGTAACAATTCAAAGTAAACTTGCGTAAGAAGCTAAACCTAACCGCCCAACGTATGAAAAAGAAATACAAACCTTCGTTTCGTTTATGCAAAGTACGTATCGATCTCCGCAAGTTTGAGTCGATCAAAATGACCTTCGATCGTTACGGCTTTCAAACGTTCCAACATTGTTTGAATTAATGTGCGGGAAAAACCGTCAATGCCTCGCGAAGTGATTCATTTAATTGCTCCGTATTGAGGTGACTCGTTAGCCCGACTTCACTGAAAAAGTGAATCAAGTTTTCCATAGGCATGTTACCCGTGAGGGTATCAGCAGCCATAGGACAACCTCCCAAGCCTTTTAATGCACCATCGTATCTTTTGCAGCCTGCTTGCCAGGCTGCTTCTATTTTCTCCCTCCAGGTATCCGGGGTAGTGTGCAAGTGCGCACCAAATTCAACATCAGGCAAAGCTGGAATCAATGCTGTAAACAACTCGGTGATGATAGCTGGTTTAGCCACACCAATGGTGTCGCTTAACGCAATGATTTTTACTCCCAGATCACGGTACAGCTTTTCGCTCCAGCGAATCGCAATGTCAGGATGCCATTCATCACCATATGGATTTCCAAATCCCATGGAGATATAGATGACTAGCTCTTTTCCATGTTTCACACACAGTTCTTGAATCTCCTTTACACGATCCAATGATTGGGAAATACTACTATTGGTATTGCGCTGTTGGAAGGTTTCAGAAATACTAAACGGAAATCCGAGGTATTGAATTTCGGGAAAGGATACTGCTGTTTCTGCACCACGCGTATTGGCAACAATGGCCAATAGCTTAGAACGTGTCGTCGAAAGTTCGAGTTGGGCTAATACCTCGCGGGTATCACGAAGTTGAGGAATTGCTTTTTCACTCACAAAGCTGCCAAAGTCAATGGTGTCGAATCCTATATTGAGCAGGCCTTGGATGTACTGAGCTTTTATTTCTGTGGGGATGAAGGTGTGTAAACCTTGCATCGCGTCGCGAGGACATTCTATTAGTTTCAACTCCGTTTGCATATCAGGACGAAGGTAAGCAGGACAATTGAATATCGCCGCTTTCTTCCAGTAAAACCTTTCCTCCCCGAGCTGTTATTTCGCGAGCGATAAGCGCCTGTTTTTTCTTGCTCCATTCATTGCAGATCCAAACGGTGTGGCAGGCTAATTCACTCCATTCTTCTTCAGTGAAAAAATGGTTTTTATCCCAGGCATAAAGCAGTACAATCGCCTTTTCATGGGAAGTCAAACGGTGGTTTGGACGATAGGGAATAAGCCTGTGGTTTTTTGTCCATAACAAGCCTATGCCATCGTCTAAAGTGATGAAGCGGGGCGTTGCGTTCAGCTCGGCTAAAAGAGGATTTATCGTGTATTTCTGCACGCTCGAATCTCCTTGAAAAGCGCTGTCCGATGCGATGATGAGCTCGTTGTCTTCGTGAATAAGAATAGCGTTGTGTTTGCGAATACAGAGGAGTGTGGGAGGGAAGGGTTTTTTTTGGAAAAAAGGCCAAGCGATGGGAAGAAGAAGTAGGATAAAAAAAGCCTTTTTGGATCGCTTTAAAAATACCCATCCAAATGCGCACAAAAGAATTAGGAGCAACCATAACTGCGCCGTGCTCATGGCGGCTATCTTTATTAAACTACCGGGCCAGTGACCGATGGATTGTCCAATGGAATTCATCCACTCGGTAAGCATGGCAGTCAATCGGATAACCCATGTGGCGGCGGGTGGATAAAAAAGCAAGGCGTAAAAGGATAATCCTGCATATAAGATGAGCGTAGATAAGGGAACGAGTACAATGTTGGCTGCAAGGAAATAAGTGGGGAACTGATGGAAATAATATAGACTAATGGGCGTGGTGGTTAATTGTGCGGCGAGTGAAACGGCAATCAGTTCCCACCCTTTTCGCAGCCATTTATTTCGGATGAAAAATAAATGTCGAATCGGTTTGTCGAAAATAAGAATACCCAACACGGCTAAATAGGAAAGTTGAAACCCAATGTTGAAGAGCAGCGATGAGTCAAACAGCAAAAGAAAGAAAGCAGATGCGCATAGGGTATTCAATCCATTCGGATTTTTTTCAAAACGTTCGGCTACAAGAAAAAAAGAAAACATGACTGCGGCCCGCATAACGCTTGGAGAGAATCCTGTGATGGCCGCATAAATCCACAGCAGCAAAAAGGGAATCCACAGGCGAAGATTTTTGGCCCATCTTTTTTTACCCAATAAGGCAAAAATGGGATTGAGTAAAAGATAGATTAATCCCACATGCAATCCGGAAACGGCGAGCACATGCACCACGCCGGCCTGCGAATAGGACTGCATGAGATCTTCATCAATATCATCGCTATAGCCTAATATTAGAGCGGCCAGAACACCTTTGCTTTCAGAAGAAATGGGCTGTTCGTAGAGTTTTTGAATCAGCTTTTCTCTCCAAATCAACGGGTACTGATTCCACGTTAAGATTCTAATTCCGGTGAATTGGTAGTCCTCTCGATGGTTGATGAAACACTGTCGGTAGATGTTTTGTCGATGATAGTACTGCTGAGCTTGAAATCCAAATTGGTGTTTAGAAGGCTCTATCGGTACAATTTTTTCTTTGAGCAAAAACCGTTCTCCCAATTGAGGTGCTCTAGGGCATGCCGTTTTGAGTAAGGTTGTTTTTATGAGTTCTCCTTCGGATGTTTTGGATAAAAAGGAGTAGGATTTTGCTTTTTCTTTCGGCCAACTGCAAATGGTGAGGTAAGAAGCAGGATGATGAAAAACGTGGCGCCTATTGGCTAACATGCCAAGGCTTATGAGGAGCGCAACGCTCAACAAGCTATAGATATGTCGCCAGCGGTAGGGAAGTGAAAGAGGGCAATAGAAAGAAAACAAAAAGACGGAAAGAGCAACAGAAAAGCAAATGGCAATGGGCAGTGCCAACTGATCAACCAGATAAATGCCGATAATAAAGGGAATGATTATCCGAAGAAAAGGGGTTCGTCTCCACACATATTCCATCTGCTCTTCACTGGTGTGATTAGTTTACACCAGTGACAGATCAAAATAAATGCTGATCGAGGTCGCGAACGAAATGTTTGTTATGCAGAAAGAAGTGTTTGATTATGCTTCCACGGTATAATCCGTTGAGATTTGGATTTTGGAGATGCGATTCTTCTTCTTTGCGTTTGCTGATCATCAGCGTCAAATGCCTGTAAAAGCTGAAATGAGCTTTAATTACCGCCCAGCAGTGACTGAATTTTCCTTCTGTTACGAAACGAATACCGGCTATTCCATCGAGCAGCATTCGACGAATAACTTTGAATAAGATATTTCCGGAGCGGTAATTTTTGACTAGTAAATAAAGATTGTTGCGGAAGTTGAGATACGTTTTAAACGGGCTCAAGCGATCAAGTGTACCTCCACCGACGTGATAAACGATGGACGCTCTGCACGAGCCTATACTGTATCCGCGATTTTTTAAACGCCAGCATAAATCGATTTCTTCCATGTGGGCAAAGAAATCGACATCCAATCCGCCCACTTCATCCCAAGCCGATTTGCGGATAAATAGGGAAGCGCCGCTAGCCCAAAAAACTTCTTCATTTTTGGGGAATTGGTTTTCATCTTTTTCAAACTGGTAAAAAATACGACCGGCACAAAAGGCATAGCCATCTTTATCCATAAACCCACCTGCGGCGCCTGCATACTCGAATTGATCGCGCACTTTAAAGTCCATGATTTTTGGCTGGCAGGCGACCATAGAAGGCACGGACTCCACATACTGAAGCATCGGCTCGAGCCAGTGGGGAGTTACTTCAACATCGCTGTTGAGCAACACAACATATTCATGATTGATCTTTTGTAAACCGAGATTATATCCACCGGCAAATCCATAGTTTTTATCTAAAACAATGGTAATGACAGAGGGCATTTCTTGTCGGAGATAATTCAGTGATCCGTCAGAAGAAGCATTGTCGATGACTATTACATCGGCGATCGATTCGCTGTGTGCTACCACACCGGGGAGAAATTCACGAAGGAATTTTTCCCCATTCCAGTTTAGAATGGCTACAGCGATGCGTTTCAATTTACTTGTAAGAAAGTCGCGAAAATAGGGCTTAGTGGGGATTATACCACAAATCTTCTAATTCGTCTTGGCTGTATGGGTCAGTGCCTTGATTATTAGAGTTTCGCCCCACGGTTCCTACATCTGACATTCCGCGGCTTCGGGCAAGTCTTTTCCAGTCGGCATTTTGAACCTCACCAGGAATATCGCTATGGAGTAGTTCCATATCGGTATTGAGGGTAGTATTGATGAAGAGCAATCGGCGATCGTGAAGCTTGTTGTTGGTTTCGTAATAATGCCAAATTTCGAATGGCCAATAGTCGGGATCATGATTGCGCACAATGCGGGTGCTGGGTTTACCGTATTGCAGATAAACGCGACCGCGATCGGTTTCCCAACCTTTTTTAATTTTTGTGGCAAAGTTGTCTTGACAGGCCTTTACATCCAACATGTACAGTTCAAATCCACCTTTTGGATCAGCAGGATTACGTTCGAGCCAAAACGAGTACAAGAAGCTTTGCATTTCTTGTAGGTTTTTTTCTTTCAGAGAAAAATCAATTGTATTGAGATCTTGTGCCCCTGAGATGGGAATATGGGAGCGAATGATTTCGTACAGCGTATCGGCATTGGTAAAATCAGCGGCCCAGGAAGTAGCGATAAGAGAAGCGGGAATTGCCGGGCGATCGGCGGCGATTTGTTCCACTTTGTTTCGAACAATAATTTGTTCTTGTGCCACCACCAATTGATTCGTTCGATCGCGAATTTCTAGACGAATGCGGTATTCGCCAGTGGGCAAAGTACTGATGTCAATGGACTGCAGAATAGGAATAACACGTGCGGCTTTTTCACGTTTGATGCGTTTGCATTCCGCTAATTCATTATTGTATTTATCAACGATGCACAGAGTGCTTACGAAAGCGTTTCCAGCGCCGAAAAGAGAGTCGGTATTATAGAGTTCAGCGTAGAAAAGAATGTTATTCATTTCAGATGAGAAGTAGTTGCTCACCAGCGGAAGCAGGTCGAAACCCGATTTTGAAAAGGCGTTTGGTTCTTGCGTGGGGGAATAGGCGCTGATGAGTTGGATGTCGGAAATAGCGGCGATTTGGTTGCTGCTATTTATCACCAATTTTTGTGAGAAAACATCGGGCGCTAGGGCCGTATTGGCGTCGCTAAGCTCGACTGTAATGGTATATTCACCGTAGGGCAAAGAAAAGCGTTCGAGCGATAAAAAGTCAGTAGAGGCAAAATCGTCAACCTCAGGCCCATCAACGGTTACCTTGCGGAAGTCGATCACTTTTTCGCCTTGAGAGATGATGAGAACGAGGTTTGCTTTGGCGGCCTTTTTCCCTGATGCTGTAGGAGCGAGGCTGAAAGTAGCCCCTTCGAAAGCTGTAATGCACTCTACGTAAGGCTTTTGATCAGGGGTGAGGAATACTTCATAATCGAAGTAGGCACGCACGGCGAAAAGGTCAAAAGCGCTGCAGAGAAGGGTGAGTAGGCTTAAAAGTACACGAAATTTCATAGGCGATTATTACTGAGGTAAAGGTACTTAAACCCGCGTGCCCGAAAAAAGAAAAGAAAAAATTGCATTTGGATTTTGACAGATAGAAAAA
>JBDKGH010000148.1:0-34510 GCA_039798265.1 Bacteroidota bacterium
ACGTGAGTTCTACTCTCGATAGCACCGATGGAATCTACAGCCAACAGCGTGATGTAAAAAAGGTGTTAGTAGTAGCAATTACTTCTAACCGTGGTTTATGTGGTGGTTTCAACAACAACGTACTGAAGGAAGTGCGTGCTAGTATTCGTACTACGTATGCTAATGCACAAGTGGATGTAGTATCACTTGGTAAAAAAGCATTCGACGCTTTCCGCAAGACCGAACACCACACCACCGCTGGCATCAGCGAAACACCTTACGCTATTTTTGATTCTTTGACTTTCAACAATGCTTCTGCTATTGCAGAAAAATTGATGGGTCATTTTGCAGCTGGTAAATACGATAAAATTGTATTAGTTTATAACAGCTTCAAAAACGCAGCTTCTCAAGTGATAAAAAACGAACAGTTTCTCCCTGTTCTTCCATCTGAATCTGCAGCATCGAAAGGAAGCTCTGTAGACTACATCTACGAACCAAACAAAGAAACTATTCTAGAGGATCTTATTCCTCGTAGCTTAAAAATTCAGCTCTTTAAAGCACTTCTAGACAGCAATGCTTCAGAACATGGCGCTCGTATGACTGCTATGCACAAAGCAACCGATAACGCTGGCGAGATGGTAAAAGAATTGAAATTGACCTACAACAAAGCCCGTCAAGCGGCCATCACTGGTGAGATCCTCGAGATCGTTGCTGGTGCGGAAGCATTGAACGGATAAGCTTCTCGAATACGACTTAAAAACCCTGACTCTCTAAGTCGGGGTTTTTTATTTTACCCTAATCCGAAATTCCCGCACTATTTTTGTTAGGCACCACGTGCATTTAACGCCCCTATGTTTCGAATCAAGCTCACTTTACGAACGCGAATTTATCTTTCGATGTTGGCTATCATTCTGATATCCTTTATCGTTACGGGCGGTATTGCTATCTACGACCATTACGAGCAAAAAGAACGATACAACGAAGCACGTTTAGAAATAAAAGAAAAAGCAGTCAGAGCTTCCTTGGAGTATTTCCTCAACCAACGCGGAGGCCATATCGAAACCGACTCTGTGCCTTATGTCTTCAGTGATAAAATATGCGAACTTTCAGACATACACAATCTCTTCATTGTGCTCTATGATCTCCGGGGTAATCTATTAATTGCGACAAATAGTTTAGCCATGGACACTCTTGGTGTGCCGCAACAGGTACCCTATGCCATTCTCAAACAACTCTCCATTGGAAACGACCGCGCCGTAACCGACCACAACATTGCCAACGGAAAAAGATCGCTAGCCTATTGGCGTTTCACCGATCATCATGGCGCTCCTATCGCCATCACGAACGTGGTATATGAAAAAATGGATGATAGCGATCAAAAAGACATTTTTCTTTTTCTCCAAGAACTCGGTCAAAGCTATATTCTCTTATTTCTAATGGCCGCCTTGGTAGCCTATCTCTTGAGCAACTACATAACTCGATCACTTCAAACAATTGGCGAAAAACTAAAAGGCACACAATTCGGCGCCTCCAACGATCAATTAACCTGGGAGAGCGACGATGAGATAGGCGCGCTTGTTAATCAATACAACCGCATGCTTTCGGAGCTTGAAAAAAGTGCTCAACTGCTTGCCCAAGAAGAAAGGGAAAGCGCTTGGCGAGACATGGCCCAACAGGTAGCACATGAAATTAAAAATCCACTCACTCCCATGAAGCTTCGCGTGCAACACCTGCAGCGCTCTTGGGAAGATGGTGCCGACAACTTCGATCAAAAAATCAAGCTTTTCACCCAAAGTATGACCGAGCAAATAGATACACTCAGTCATATCGCTAGCGAGTTTTCTTCTTATGCCAAGATGCCCAAACCGGTATATTCCGAATTTGATTTACAAACCATTATTGAGCAATGCATTGAACTTTATACCAGCGAGCGCATTCATTTTCATGTCTATTTCCCGCCCACCATTACTACTCAGATAAAAGCTGATCGCGACCAACTCATTCGGGTATTGAATAATCTCACCACAAACGCTATACAAGCCGTTCAAAGCCAAGAACAAGTCTGGATAACCATTTCTTTGCGTAAATCGCATAATGGCATGCTTATCCGCTTTAATGATAAAGGTCCGGGTATCAGTGAAGAAAGTAAAAAACATCTTTTCACGCCGAAATTCACTACGAAAACAACTGGCTCGGGGCTTGGGCTAGTGATGATTAAGAACATACTTCAACAAATGGGCGGCAATGTTTGGTTTTGGAGCCGTGAGTCAAAAGGAGCTTCCTTCTACCTTTTCATTCCCAACAACCATATTATTCGCGCATAATAAATAAGCACATCTTGTTGAATTCGTGCTGTTTATCTTTTCAAAAAGGCCTTAAGAATCCAACCGTCCTGAAACCTTTGGGCGTTGATTCGCTCCACCGAAAGAGGCCTAATCAAGAAAAATATCGTTAGCTTCGATATGTTGTTCCGAATAGGCTGTGCAAACACGCGGTCTAATCGTGTTTTCAGTTAAACCTTATTACAAACCAAAACTACTTGATCAATGAAGCTACGATTACTCGTATTGGCTCTCATGGTCTTTTGCACCCAACAGCTTTTGGCGCAAGCTAAAACCGTTACGGGTACCGTAAAAGACAAGGAGACCGGAGAAGCACTAGCCGGCGCGGCCGTGGTGCTCGAAAGTACTTCGAAAGGGGTATTTACCGATTTAGATGGAAAGTACAGCCTTGCTGTCAACAGTGACGCCGACGTCATTGTTTTTAACCTCATTGGCTACACGCCAATAAAAATCACTGTCGGAAATCAAACGGTTATTGACGTGGCCCTTGAAACTAACGTGCAGTTAGACGAGGTGGTAATCACCGCGCTTGGCATTCCTCGCGACAAAAAAGCGTTAGGATATGCCACACAAATTGTCAATGGCTCCGAAGTAAGCACAGCCAAAGAAGCGAACCTCGTTAACGCCATGCAAGGAAAAGTAGCCGGTGTTCAAATCACTGGTTCTTCCAACTTGGGTGGTTCTTCGCGCATCTTAATTCGCGGTGCTAAATCAATATCTGGTAACAACCAACCTCTTTTTGTGGTGGACGGTGTTCCGATTGATAACGGTAACTACACCACAACCGACCAAGCACGCGGTGCCTTGGGATACGACTACGGTAATGCTGCTCAAGATATTAACCCAGCGGACATTGAAGACATTCAAGTACTTCGTGGTCCGGCTGCAGCGGTTTACGGGTCTCGCGGTGCCAATGGCGTAATCTTGATCACCACTAAAAAAGGGAAACAAAACAAAGGCAAAGGAAAAATGCCGATTGGCGTTTCTTTGAACCAAACATGGGGCTTTGACAAAGTATTTGTTCTTCCTGACTACCAAAACCTTTATGGCGGTGGACCATCTGCAGAGTTCGATTCTTCTGGTGTTTTCGAAGGTCTTGTTCACCCCAACTTTAGCTACGATGGTAGCTGGGGACCTGCCTTGAATGGTCAACAAGTATTGCAATGGTATGCATACGATCAGAAATATCACCCTGAACTTTACGGTAAAACAACACCATGGGAAGCTCATCCTGACAACGTAAAAGATTTCTTCCGCACGGGACAAACATCTACTACCAATATTAGCTTGGATGGCGCTAACGACGTCGCTAACTTCCGCTTGTCTCTTTCCAATTTCAATCAGAAAGGTGTGTTCGAAAATTCTCGATTGAACAGAAATACAGTTTCTTTCAACGGCAACCAAAAGCTAGGCGAGAAATTCACTGCGGGTATCACCATGAACTACGTACGCTCCGCTGCTAAAGGCCGTCCACAAACAGGTTATAGCAACATTGCTTCAAACTTCACTCAGTGGTGGCAACGCCAATTGGACATTGGGGATATGCGCGAATACCGCAATCCAGATGGAACGCAGCGCTCATGGAACCGCCAAAGCGAAACCAACGGCGATCCACTATATTGGGATAACCCATTCTGGACCTTATACCAGAACTACGAAACTGACCAACGCGACCGTGTATTCGGTAACGTTAATGGAACTTACAAAATCAATAATAATCTCTCCTTGCGCGGAACAGTCATGTCTGACTATTACGTTGACTTCCGTCAAGAGCGCATCGCGAAAGGTTCCGTAAGTTCTTCTATGTACTCTGAAGACCGCATTCGCTACAATGAAAACAACTACGAATTGTTGTTGAACTACTCTAAAAACATTGGCGAAGATCACTCTTTCAACGCCTTTGCAGGTAGCAACCGCCGTGATCTTATTGTAGATCGTTTGTTCCAACAAACACAAGGAGGTTTGAACATCGCTAACTTCTATTCACTAGAAAACGCTGTTTCTGGAGTAACCGTTGATCCAAACAAATCATTAAAGCGTGTTAACTCTTTATTTGGAGGTATCAACTATGGTTATAAAAACTTCTTGTACGTAGATGTTACCGGAAGAAATGACTGGAGCTCGACTCTTCCTGATGGAAACAACAGTTACTTCTATCCTTCCGTTTCTACCAGCTTGATTTACTCTGAGCTGATGAAATGGGAACCAATGTCATACGGTAAACTTCGTTTCGGTATTTCACAAGTAGGTAATGATACCGATCCTTATCGTCTAGCTACGCTTCCATCACCTGGTCAAAGTGTAGGTACTGATCCGCTTTACTATGCGCCAAGCACTGTAAACAATCCAAACCTTCGCCCAGAGAAAGTGAGCACTTGGGAAGTAGGAACTGAAATGGCTTTCTTCGTTGATCGCATTAAGTTTGATTTCACCTACTATCAAACGCGCACCACAGACATGATCTTCAACGTTCAGCAGTCCGCTTCTACCGGTTACTATTTCCGCGTAACCAATGCCGGTGAAATGGTGAACAAGGGTATCGAAATGGCTTTGAACACGATCATCGTACGTCGCGACAACGGATTCGAATTCGGCATGGGTGCTGTATTCTCTCGCAACCGCAACGAAGTAGTAGAACTTTACAAAGATGAAAACGGTAACGAGGTTACTAGTGTTCGCTTGGTAAACGCTCCGTTTGCTGTTTCTCTTCAAGCTATTCCTGGCCAGCCATACGGTACCATTGTCGGCACGGATTACGCTACATACAATGGCCAACGCTTGGTAGATGGTGGTTTCTACGTACCAACTTCAACCGTTCAACCGTTGGGTTCCGTACTTGCTGATTTCACTGGTGGTATCAACCTACACGCGAGCTACAAAGGCTTCTATGCTTACGCGTTATTTGATTTCCAAAAAGGCGGAAGTCTTTACTCACTCACCAATACATGGGGTAAATACTCAGGTACTTTGGCTGAAACAGCAGAAGGCAACATTCGCGAAAATGGCATTATCGTAGATGGTGTAAACTTGACTGGCTATGATGACAATGGCAACCCAGTGTCTGATGGCAGTGCAAACACCACTTCAGTTGCAGCAGTAGATCACTTCTTTGCTAACCAAGGATATGTTATTGCAGCAGCCGATGTTTACGATGCTTCTTTCATCAAATTCCGCGAAATGCGCTTGATGTATGAATTCCCGAAAAAGATGTTTGAGAAAACACCTATTCAAGGAATGACCTTCGGTATTACTGGTCGTAACCTCGCCATTTTGAAAAAGAATGTGCCACACATCGATCCAGAATCTGCGGTTAGCTCAGGAAACATTCAAGGTTTAGAAGGCGGTCAGCTTCCTTCTACTCGTAATATTTCTTTCACCCTTGGTGTTAAATTCTAAAACAACTCACACACATGAAAGCAAATAAGAAAACAATTTGGGCCCTCGTTGCCCTCACTGTAGTGGGTTCGTTAAGCTCTTGCACAAAGAATTTCGATTCCATCAATACAGACCCCAACAATCCAACTGAAGTGCCCACCAGCTATTTGCTTACCGGAGCTCAAAAAGGATTGATGGATAATACATGGGATGCCTTTTGGGGCGCTCAAGTAGGTAATCAGCTCGCACAGTATTGGGCTTCTAACCAATATGCTTCTGAAAGCCGTTACCAATTTAGAACAGGCGTTACCAATGGTTATTGGGGACTCTTATACGCTGGTGGTTCTAATGACGCCGGATATCAAGTAGGTGGCTTGAAAGAACTTCAAGACATCATTGATTTGTGCGAAGCGACTCCAGACAAATATGCCCAATATGGCGATCCGAACAATCAAATTGCCGTAGCCACTACCCTTAAGTGCTGGGCGATGCAGATGATCACCGACACTTGGGGTGATGTTCCTTACTCCGAAGCCTTAGGTGGTGTGGCTAATACACAACCCAAATATGATTCGCAGCGCGAAATCTACTTGGGACTTATGAGTGATATCAACCAAGCCATTTCATTGATCAATGAAAGTGAATCAGGCCCGCAAGGCGACATTATTTACAGCGGTGATATGTCCGCTTGGCGTCGATTTGCCAACTCATTGAAAATGCGTATCGCTATGCGTATGGCCGACCGCGAACCAGCAATGGCTGCAACGGCTATTCAAGAAGCGGTAACCGATGGGGTAATGCAATCGAACGCCGATAACGCCCTATTCCATTACCTCGGTGCAGAGCCTAATTTCAGTTTGTACTATTTCAACTATGCCATGGACGGTCGTAACGACTATGCGGCTAGTAATGTAATGGTAGATGTACTTGCTGCATTGAACGATCCGCGCATGAGCGAATACTATGCTCCCGCTGCATCATCAGGCGAATTCGTTGGCGAAATCTATGGTCAAACAGATGCTGACGCTGCCTCTACACCTGATGAAGACGTGTCACAACGCAGTGAAAAAGTACTTTCTGCAGATCTTCCTGGTATTTACATGGACTATGCAGAAACGTGCTTCATCCTCGCTGAAGCCGTAAAACGTGGAATGATTGGCGGCGATGCTGCCGAGTATTACAACAACGGTATCAGCGCTTCATTTGAATACTGGGGCGCGGGCGACGCGAGCTCATACATCAGCCAACCTACCGTTGATTATGCTACGCTCGAAGCCAATGGTGATTCTTACAAACAGATCATCGGTAAACAAAAGTGGATCGCCCTGTATATGCAGGGTCTTCAAGGTTGGGCGGAGTACCGTCGTCTAGACTTTGGTATTCTTCAATTACCGGCCGGCGGATCTCTTGATGGTGCGGGCATTCCTTTCCGCATGAGATACCCTATTGATGAGCAAACACTCAATGGCGGAAGCTATAGCAACGCCGTTTCAAATCAGGGACCTGATACTCACGACACCCGCCTATGGTGGGATGTGAACTAATCAATCGCCCTCTACTCTGTACAAACCCCGGCACCTTGTCGGGGTTTGTTTTTTTATAGCAATGGAAAAAGTAAAGGTCGAGAAGGCGCAGCATCATTATCAAATGCAGCTACTTGAAGATTGATAAAATAAACACCATCCTTTGCTTCGTCAGGCACGTAGATCATTTCTGTAATGGTGCAATCGCGACGTGTAGCCGCTGGATAATTCCAAAAAGCGCGATGCCCCAATAGCAATCCACCATCACTTTCGCGATCTACACTTGGTAAATCAAGCAGCAAGTGTTTTATTCCGCGCTCAGCGAGCAATGCCAGGGCCGAAGTTTCCATGTAACAAAAATTGGTGTCCGAATAATTCGCACCTATTTTCGAACGGTCATTCGGTTTTGTGCGAATGATCACGGCCTCGGCCAACGTATTTTTCAAAGCCTTCTCTAATTGATCGCGAGTGATGAGTCGATCTCCCGCTACAGTATGTCCTTTATTCTCCTGTGCAATGGCAGGCTCTACAGTTATCAACTCCGCTAAAAAGAAAAAACTCTTGAGCTCTTCGTTCACACTTATCCACTCCTTCGAAATATGGCCCACACATTCGGTATGCGTTCCATGCCCATGCGGATTAAACTGAATATCGCGAAAGTTAACCGCTCCACCTAATTGAACACTTCCCGTAAAATATCGGTTAATAACTGGTTTGATCACCACAGGCTGCACATACCACGCTCGCGGACCAAGCGGAGAAATAGCAATAGAAAGATCAAAAAACTGACTCAAGTCTATCTGTAGATCGCCACTCGAGTGATGTATCGTTGTTTTCATGATTCAAGAATAAATAAGTCTGAAGCGATGCGATCCGCGATCAAAAAACCACGAGTCGAAAGTTTCAAAAATCCATTTTCTACCACAGCATCTCCTTGTTCAAGATAAGCTTGAAGATCTTGTTCAAACTGAGTGAGAAGGTCCACACCGAAAGTAGAACGTGCCTTTTCGATTGAAATACCTTTTGCTCTTCGAAGGCCGGTCATGATCCATTCATTATAACGCGTTCGAAGATCTAACTGTTCTGTTTCACTCACTTCTTCGTGCATAAAAATGCCCTTCATGTAGCGAGGATTATTCGCTACATTCCATGATCTAGAATCACCATTACACGAATGTGCAGAAGGCCCCAATCCTAGGTAGTGCGCTCCTTCCCAATATGCGCTATTGTGTTTTGATTCAAAACCTTTTTTACTAAAGTTAGAAACCTCGTAGAGAAAAATCTCGGCTTCTTTCAATCGTTCCACCAAAAAAAGAAAATGCTCTCCAGCCATTTCATCAGGCGCAGGAACAAGCTGTCCCTTTTTATACCAATTACCAAAAGCTGTTCTATCCTCTATCGTAAGGCAATAGGCACTCACGTGCGGAACATTCATATCAATTACGCGCTGAACGTTTCGCTGCCAATCGAGCATAGAAAGCCCTGGTATAGCATAGATCAAATCAACAGTAATGTTTTCGATGCCCATATCTTGTGCGCCCTTTACCGCATAATCCGCATCTGCCGCTCGGTGTGCGCGATTCATCCACTTCAAATCCTCATCTCGAAAACTCTGAATACCGATGCTCAATCGATTCACTGGAGTAGCGCGAATATTTTGCAACCCATCCTTTAACAGATCATCGGGGTTCGCCTCGAGGGTAATTTCAACCCCATCATTGACTTCAAACAAATCATACACCGCATCAATGAGGCGATTGATTTCGTCGGCTTTTAACAAACTCGGGGTGCCGCCACCGAAGTAAATGGTGTCAATTTTTTGCCCCACCAAATAGGTTTGACGAGCCTTCATTTCCATCAGAATCGCTTTCACCATATCCTCCTTCTGATTCAACGAGGTGCTGAAGTGAAAGTCGCAATAGTGACATGCCTTCTTGCAAAAAGGAATATGGAAATAGATTCCGGCCATAACAGCAAATTTATCTTAGCTTCGCTCTTTCTTAGGAAAATAATTATGATACACGCCACAGTTAATCAAAAAGCCACGTTTGATCTCGAAATTTCTGACTCCGGCAATCAAATTAGTGTAAACGGTGCGCCCGTTACTATTGATCGCAAAGAGGTAGAAAAAGGTCATTTCCACCTTTTGAAAGACAACCGATCTTACAACGCAGAAGTTATTTCGCTCAATAAAGAGGAAAAAAGAGTGGTAGTAAAAGTTAACGGCCAGTCCTTTTCTGTTCAACTCAAAGACCGCTTCGACGACCTGCTCAAAAGTTTGGGAATGGAATCTACCGGTGCCGCAAAACTCAAAGAAATCAAAGCACCAATGCCGGGTATGGTGTTGCAAATACTGGTAGAGGCCGACCAAGAGGTGGAAAAAGATACTCCACTCATCATTTTGGAGGCCATGAAAATGGAAAACGTGATCAAAGCTCCTGCGGCAGGTAAAGTAAAGCGGGTGGCAACAGAGAAAGGAATTGCAGTGGAAAAAAACGCTTTGTTGATCGAGTTCCATTCGTAAGCAACAAATCGCGTTAAAAAGCGTTTTTTATTTAACAGCCACTGCACATTGGCGTGTTTAAAAACTTAACGACGATAGACGTCCATTCGATTCACAGATAACGATCTTTGTCCTTCATGGTTATTCCAAAGCACATTACCCCATTTCTTTCTGTTATCCTTTTCCTCTTCGGGGGTTTGAAAGGACTACAAGCTCAAGATTGTAGCTTTGCTACTAGCAATTACATGTGCGCTGAAAACCCCATTCTTTCTTATAGCATGACCACTACACCGTTTAACTACGGTTGTATGAACTTACCCATGTCTTATGTATTTTCTTTGAATACGGGAAGCAATCCGGCAGGTTCACTTGACTTGCAGATTGCCGCCACAGACTGCGACGACTTTAATGGCCCAAATGATATTACGGTCATGGCCATTCAAGTACCAGATCTCAACGATCCCGCCAATCCGCAAGATCCTTGCGATCAGTCAACATATATCTCTTCAACCAACTGCATTACTGGTAGTGGCGACTTCATTGCCTCTTTCAGCGGATTAGCGCCTAATGCCGATTATCTAATCGTAGTGGCTAGCGATCATGACATTATCTATGGTCCATGTGATTTTGATGTAAGTGTAAGCGGAACCGCCATAGACCTTGTTCTCACAGCGGAACCCTTTGTATTGATTTTAGGCGAAACCGCAACCATCACTGCTTCAGGTGGCGAACCAGGCTCTAGTTATCAATGGACCCCGGCGGGCAACCTCAGCGATCCCAACAGCGCCGTTACAGAGGTAACCCCTGAAAGCACCACCACATATACCGTTCAAAGTACCATCGGCGATTGTCAGGTAACAGAAGATATAACCCTTACCATTTCTCAGCCAGTGGTGCCTTATACGGGTTTTACACCCAATGGCGACGGCATCAACGATGGTTGGGAAATTCTCAACATCCAACGCTACGAAGATGCGTTGGTGAATGTGTACGACCGCTGGGGACAAAACGTATATCGTTCACTCGGCTACGGAAAACCTTGGGACGGCACTAACAAAGGAAAATACCTGCCCGCAGGACCCTATTATTTTGTGATAGAACTCAACTCACCAAATGTTACTATACCGCCAATTATGGGGGTTGTTTCTATTATTCACTAAGCACACATGAAGAACATAGTTGTATTGCTTTTTGCCCTTCTACTTAGCCTTTTTGTTAAGGCTCAGCAGCTGCCGCAATACACCTATTTCACCTATAACTACATCAATTATAATCCTGCTGTTACTGGATTTACAGATTGCCTAGAGTTAAAATTCGGCGCGCGGCGCCAATGGACCGGGTTTGAGGGCGCGCCACGCACCGGTTTTGCCAATATTCATGGAAAGTTTGGTAAAAAACATTACAACTATCATGGCGTTGGAACCAATATCGAAACTGACAACGCCGGGCCTTTCGGATACACTAGCCTGTTTCTCAACTACGCTTATCACATGCGACTAGCGCAAAAAAACATGCTGTCGATGGGCGTTGGGGTCGGGTTCATGCAATACCGCATTAGCTTTTCGCAAATGATGCTGGTTAACCAAAATTCAGATCCCGCAATTGCCGGTAATATCAGCGACTTTTTACTCCCCCTTTTTAATGGCGGGCTTTGGCTATACCGCGCCGATCGATTCATCGGCTTATCCTTCCGCACTGTTCGCCATACCACCATCGAAGGCCTTGGAGATTCACAACTCCGACGCCACTTTACTTTGGCGTATGGAAAATCCATCAAAATGGGAAATGACGTGAGCTTCAAACCTGCCTTCTTACTGAACTATGTAGGAAAATCAAAAGCATCTGTTGAAGCACAGGCCATGATGGATTACAATCAAAAAGTAAGCGCTGGTCTCGCGGCTCGCAGTGGACACGGCCTATCAGCCATTCTCAAACTCAAGGCCTTTTCATACATCACACTTGCTTACGCATACGATTTAACCTTAAATAAAATCCGATATGACGGAGCAAGCACGCATGAACTTACCATTGGCATTAATGCGTGTGGTAACAACTCGTCTGGTCATACTCCTTGCGCTGCTTATCAATAATGGACATCGAACTTTACCGCGAACTTTGTCTAAGTCTTCCTCACGTAACAGAGGATATGCCGTTCGATGAGAACGTGCTTGTATTTCGCATTGGAGGGAAAATTTTCACTTTACTTGATGTCAATAATTTCGAAAGTGTAAACCTTAAATGCGACCCCGAACGAGCCATTGAACTTCGAGAGCAAAATGAAGGAATTCAACCCGGCTATCACATGAATAAAAAACATTGGAACACCGTGCGAACGGATGGTAGTGTTGATGATCGACTCATCGTAGAATTGGTGAAGCACAGCTATGACCTCGTATTCAAAAGTCTTCCACTGAGTAAAAGAAAAGAGCTTTCCAACCGTTAACACTTGAAAACTCACTGTTTTGGTCGGATAATTCGAACCTTTCCAACCCTACATTTGAGCATTAAAGTGTTTTTATCATGAACGAGGCCCTTAAATTTCAACGTCTTAGCGAGATCGCTAGCGAACTTCAAAAGCATATCGAGCTACTCGAGTCAGGTCAACTTTCTACCCCTCAAGTAGAAGTAATGACCAACCAAGCCCGCGAACTATATGAGCGACTGATCGTTCTTCGTTTCCGTGCTTATGACAAAGATGTGAAAAGCCAACCAGCCGCGGAGGAGCAAGCAGCCACCACTCCTGTTGAAGCAGTTACAGAAACTCCTGTGATGGTAACTGAAGAAAAACCACAGCCCTTTATTGCGCCTATTCAATTAGAAGAAAGCACTCCTGAAGTGGAAGAACCTATTCAAGAAATTCAATTTGAAATCAACGCGCCAACGGTAGAGGAAACAGAAGAAGAAAAAGCTGTAGAGTCAACGCCTTTTTCTTTCCGTGTGTCAGAGCCAACAGTAGCGCCTAATCAAGTTAATCTTATTGATGCGATCGAAGAAATCGAAAGCACTCAAGAAATAGAAGCACCTAAAATTGAGCCTGCTCAATTTACTAGTCCATTATTCAAAACAGAAAGCGTAAACGATCGACTTTCAAAGACCGTGGGTGCGCAGGAAACGCTTGCCCAAAAGATGGAGAATACGCCTATCAGTGATTTGAAAAAAGCGATTACGCTCAATCAACGTTTCCAATTTTCCAAAGAGCTTTTCAAAGGAAACAATCAAGATTACGAAGTAACCATCGACCGCCTCAACACAAGCTCTCGCGACGAAGCTATGCGCACACTGGATACACTTCGTTCTAAGTACGCTTGGAACAACGAATCTATCGTTGCACAAGACTTCACTGAACTCGTTGAGCGTCGTTATTTATAATGCGACTCATTCTCGTTCCCACGCCCATAGGCAATCTCGAGGACATCACACTGCGAGCAGTAAGGATGTTAAAAGAGTGCGATTTTATTTTTTGTGAGGACACCCGAGAAACTAGAAAATTACTCCAGCATTTAGGGATAGATAAACCTCTTGTGAGTTATCATCTGAATAATGAGCATCACACGCTCAATCACGCCATTTCTCGCATTCAGCAAAGCACCAGTGCTTGTTTAGTGACAGATGCGGGCACACCCGCCATATCTGACCCTGGTTTTTTGCTCGTAAGAGCGTGTCTTCAAGAAGGAATTGAAGTAGAGTGTTTGCCGGGAGCCACCGCTTTTGTTCCAGCCTTAGCCATCAGCGGCCTACCCAACGATCGATTTATATTCGAAGGATTTCTTCCCCACAAAAAAGGACGAGAAACACGAGCTAAAATAATCGCAGACGAAACGAAGACGACCATAATATATGAATCGCCTCACCGTTTACTCAAGACCCTAGACCTGTTGATCAAATTTTGCGGACCAGAACGCAAGTGCAGTGTCAGTAGAGAACTCACAAAGAAATTTGAAGAAACCCGTCGAGGCTCTTTACAAGAGTTGCACGATCACTTTTCTCAGAACGAACCACGCGGTGAATTCGTTATGATTATTTCGGGAAAAGAAGACTGATGGCCTTGTTTTTGGTGTGCTATTTTTGCAACAGTTTTTTCCAATCACGAAACGCACACACATTATGAAACGCTTCATCTTCGCGGCTATTTGCATCATTATCAGCAACAGCCTTTTTGCACAAGCCTTTAATAAAGATAGCAAAATGCTTGGTATCACCGGAGGTCTTGACGGCCTTTACATCGGTGACCTTTACACTGGACTCAACTTTTCTTATGATCAAGGATATATGGAAACAGCCGGTCCCGGTGTAATAAGCCTTGGTGGTTCCGTTGGGCTCGGTCGTCGATCGTACAGCGACTTCAACGTCTATTCTTGGAATTCCTCTCGAGCTTACTTGGCTTTTCGCGGAGCCTATCACTACAATGGCATTGATGAAAAAAACTTAGACATCTACGGTGGTTTAGAGATCGGCTTGGGTTTCATTCACAACCGATATACAGGTCCTTTTGTCGGCCCTTTAGACTATAACACTTCTAACAGCACGAATTTCTATTTCCGCCCCAACCCATTCATTGGTGCGCGCTACTTTGTTACCGACAACTTCGGTATAATGGCAGAAACCAGCATGGCCTTATTCAACGGCCTGAACATCGGCGTTACTTTCAAACTATAAGCTTTTTTAAATAAGTCTTAGGCTCCGAGCAATAACTTCTTTTCAGGTTATCGCTCGGAGCCTTACTTTTGCACCATGATTCAGCACTTATCACCCGAGGAAATAGCACGTCGCGAAGCCATGCAAAAGCTGCAAGCAAGAGGAATTGATCCCTTCCCTGCGGCATCGTTTACCACTACATCCACTGCTCAAGACATTCACCACCGCTACGAAGAAGGTAAAGAAGTAATCGTAGCAGGACGCTTGATGAATCAGCGTGTAATGGGTAAGGCCTCATTCGCGGATTTGCACGATAGCACCGGTCGCATTCAGGTATACATGAATGTAGATCAACTCTGCCCTGGCGATGATAAGTCGTTTTATAACGATGTAGTAAAACACCTTTTGCACTATGGCGATTTTGTTGGAGCAAAAGGAACACTCTTCACCACTAAGCTCGGTGAAAAATCCATCAACGTTACAGAGCTCACGCTACTCGCTAAATCGTTGAAGCCCCTTCCCGTGGTGAAAAAAGACGCTGACGGAAATTTGTACGATGAATTCCGCGATCCAGAATTGCGCTACCGCATGCGTTACGTGGATTTAGTGGTGAATGAAAAAGTAAAAGAAACCTTCGTAACCCGCACCAAGATTGTAAATGCCATGCGCAATTACTTCAACAACATGGGTTACCTCGAAGTAGATACACCTGTTCTTCAGCCCATTCCAGGCGGAGCAGCAGCGCGTCCGTTTATGACGCATCACAATGCGCTTGATGTACCCATGTACTTGCGCATTGCCAACGAACTTTACCTCAAACGCCTTATTGTAGGCGGATTTGACGGCGTATATGAGTTTAGTCGCAACTTCCGAAATGAAGGAATGGACCGCACCCACAATCCCGAATTTACCGTAATGGAAATTTATGTAGCCTACAAAGACTACTTGTGGATGATGGACTTCACAGAGAAAATGCTCGAAGAAGTATGTATGGCCGCGCACGGCACTACTGAAGTAACGTTTGGCAACAAAACGCTCAGCTTCAAAGCTCCGTTCAAGCGCATTTCCATGGCCGATTCTATTAAAGAATTTACTGGATTTGACATCACTGGAAAAACGGAAAAAGAAATTTTTGAGTTTGCCAAAAGCATAGGCCTCGAAGTAGATGCTACCATGGGCAAAGGAAAATTGATCGATGAGATTTTCGGTTCAAAATGTGAGGGCAACTACATTCAACCAACCTTCATCACCGATTATCCCGTAGAAATGTCTCCACTCTGCAAACGTCACCGAAACAATCCAGAATTGACGGAGCGTTTCGAGTTGATGATCAACGGAAAGGAAATAGCAAATGCCTACAGCGAGCTCAATGATCCCATTGACCAGCGTGCACGTTTCGAAGAACAAGTGCGCTTGATGGAGCGCGGCGACGACGAAGCGATGTTCATTGATTACGACTTCCTTCGCGCTCTTGAATACGGCATGCCGCCAACTTCTGGTATGGGCATTGGCATCGATCGATTGGTGATGCTACTCACCAACAACGAAGCCATCCAAGAAGTGCTTTTCTTCCCACAAATGCGTCCTGAAAAATGGAATACAGGTCCAGATCTCAGCGCCTACGAAAATGCAGGTATTCCAAGTGAGTGGATCGAACACGTGGTAAAAGCAGGTTATGATTCTATGGAAAAACTCCGCGAAACCAAGCCCACCGTGATTCATCAAACACTTAATGGCTACCGCAAAAAGAACAAACTCGAGATTGCAGCATTGCAATTAGATGATATCAACAAGTGGATAGAAGCCCACAACTAAACGTTTAAAAAAAGGAGGTGAGTACCTCCTTTTTTTATGGATTAAAGAACACCTTTGTTACCAATCTTATGCGAGGAAAAATGAACAGAACAACAATTATCCTTTTTGCTGGTGTCGCCATGTTATTCACAGCGTGTGTACCACAGCGCAAATACGCCGAGCTCGATGAGCGCAAAAAGTCACTCGAAAGTGAAAACATAGCCCTAAAATCAAAAACAGATTCACAAGCTGCGGAGATTAAAGAGCAAGCCACTGCTATCGACACCAAAGACAAGCAAATAGCGAGTTTAATGAGCGACACGCTCACCATGGGCAAAAACAATCGTCAACTGCGCGATCAATATGATAAGGTGAACGAACTCAATGATATTCTCAGCGCAAAAAGTAATTCCTTACTTCAAAATGCTTCTGAAGAAAACAAGAAGCTTCTCGCAGAATTAAACACCACACAAGAAAAGCTTCAGAAAAAAGAAGACGCCTTAAAAGCACTTGAAAAATCTCTAAATGAAAAGCAGGCTGCAGTTGATGAGGCCAACGCCAATCTAAAAGATCGAGAAGAGCGTTTGAAAGAAATGGAGAACTTATTGGACGCCCAAAAACAAGCCTCAGAAGCCCTTCGGGCAAAAGTACAAGCCGCTCTTTTGGGCTTCAAAGACAAGGGCCTTACTGTGCGCGAAGAAAATGGAAAAGTATATGTAAGCATGGAAGCGAAACTTCTGTTTGCTTCTGGTTCAACTACCGTAGATCCTAATGGTAAAAAAGCATTGATCGACTTAGCCAAAGCCATCGAAAACGAAGTGGATATGGAGATTATCGTTGAAGGTCATACAGACACTGATAAGCTCAACTCCTCATCCGTTCCTCGCGATAACTGGGAGCTAAGCGTATTACGTGCTACCGAAGTGGTAAAGATCATGACCGCCAATAGCAATGTAAAAGCCGCTGTGCTTTCTGCCTCCGGCCGCAGTGAATATCACCCAGTAGATCCAAACGACAAAGCCAAAAATCGCCGTATTGAGATCATCCTTCAACCCGATTTGGGCGAACTCTACAAGATCATTGAAGGAAACTAAACCTTTCATTCGTTCAATAAAAAGGGGCTTCTATGAAGCCCCTTTCTTTTTTCTTATCAATTCGATTTAGCTACTCTAAATCCAACATCGTAAATTCCTTCTATCTCCGCACTGCGCATCGCTTGCTGTATGTTCACTTTATAGTGACCTTCTAAAGGAAACTGTTTTCTTTCCTTGAAAATAATTCGATTGTCGAAAATATCACCGAGTCCCGATCCGTACCACTCTCCATTAGGCGCCGCTAAAGGGCATTCGAGAGTATCCACAGATTTCTTTCCATTCGGAAACTCCATTTCTACAAAAAGAAACAGATTAGAAAAAGGATACTCTTCGCCGTTACGAAGATTGATATAAAAATTGTTGAGTGCTACTGTGTCTTTAATGTCAAACTCAAAACTAACCGGTGCGTTATTTTTCCAAACACCACCATCAATGGATTGATTGGATTCGAAAACAACACCTTCATCGCACGAGGTAAGTGCTAATGCCGATGCCACAGTCATACATAACAAAATGTGCTTCATGAATTATTCAGCTTTTGGAGCAGGATTATTCGGTTGCTCGCCACCACCACGGTTGCGATTATTGTTGTTTCGGCGATTGTTCGGGCGATTGCGGTTGCCTTGATTGGGGTTATTAGGTCTTGGTGTGCCCTCGCCTCCCTCCGTACGTTCAGGACGATCAGGACGCTTTTGCTCAGGAGGCCTTTGTTGACCTTCCGGACGGGGTTGATTCGGTTGTTGAGGACGTCCTTGATTTGGCGGACGATTACCTTCCGGGCGATTACCACCTTGGGGTTTTCCATCGCGACGCTGTGGGCGATTGCCACGGTTGCCCTGCTCTCCTCCCTTCGCTTCCGGGCGGTTGCCTTGTTCACGACGACCGCGATTATTGTTGTTGCCTCTTCCACGATTGCCGCCTTTTGAGCGGTCAAAACGCGTCAAACTATCCTGACCCACCACTTGCGCGAAGTCGGTTTCTTCAACAACCTCTTCCGCTTGGTTGTAAGCGTCTATATCTTCAACGGCCACACCCTTGCGGTTCATTTCTTGAATTTCACGCACCGCTTCTACACTCAATGCAATAGGAGATTCGCCCGGTTGGTCTTCGTAAACAAAGTACATCATCCGCTTGAAAATATCTGTCTTCAAGTGATTGGCCATACCCTTTGGAAGCTTCAAGCGAACATTATTGCTTGGTAGATCTTTGATGGCTTCTACATATTGATCCAACTCATAATTCAAACAGCACTTCAGCTTGCCACATTGGCCCGCCAACTTACTTGGATTAAGAGATAACTGCTGATAGCGTGCAGCGCTAGTAGATACCGCACGAAAATCGGTAAGCCAAGTAGAACAACACAATTCACGACCACAAGAGCCAATACCACCTAAGCGGCCAGCCTCAACACGGTAACCAATCTGACGCATTTCAATGCGCACTTTAAACGTATCGGCATATCGCTTAATCAATTCACGAAAATCGACACGGTCGTCTGCCGTGTAAAAAAAGGTCGCTTTTGTTTTGTCGCCTTGGTATTCTACATCGCTGATCTTCATCGAAAGATCTAGTTCACGGGCAATTTGACGAGCAGTCATCATCGTGTTTTGCTCTAAAGCACGAGCTTCTTGCCAACGTTCAATATCATCTTGTTTTGCCTTGCGGTAAACTTTTCTAACCTCGTAATTATCTTTTGATTCTTTGCGTTTCATTTGAACGCGCACCAATTCACCCGTGAGACTAATCACACCAATATCATGACCCGGTGAAGACTCCACAGCCACAACATCTCCGGGATATAAATCGAGATTATTGACGTTCCTATAAAAACCTTTACGGCTATTTTTAAAACGAACCTCTACGATGTCGAAAGGCTTAATCCCTTCTGGCAAGTCCATGCCAGCGAGCCAATCGAAAACATCTAGTTTATTGCACCCGTAAGTGCCACAAGCGCCGTTATTCTTACAGCCGCCTGGTAATCCATTATTTGATGAACAACTCGAACATCCCATTTTTTTAAATCCATTTTATCTTCTAAGGTTCGTTTCAGTAAGCATGTGCTTAATCAGCGGAGCAGTTTATTTTGCAACTGCTGCTTGTCGGCGCAACATATGATGCGTGCGCAACGACATATCCATGAACACAATTTTAGAAGATGCGTTTCTACTAATGTCTACGTGAGCTGAGTTTAACTCTTCGAGTAAATCCTCAGCATTCAAATCGTTGATGAACGGCGCGAATTTTTGGGAAAAAGAATACTCACTTTCGTTCATTCGAACGAGGGTATCTCCCAAATAATTTCGAAGCAAGTTCTGACGAATTTGTTCTAAAGCGTAAACAATGAACTGTTTTTGGTCTTCACGACCAAGGGCGCTTATTTCATCCACCCATTTAGTCAAAGCCACCAAGTCTCTGGAATAACAAAAGCGCATCCAAGACTGAAAAAGTACCGACAGAGCCGAATTGGCATCATCGGCATTGGAAAGGCGAAGTGCACGCCAGTAATTTCCATCCGAAAAATGAGCAATGTTTGCTGCGGTTTCCGAAGATACACCATTTTGCTCCAATGCCTGCTGAATATCGCTATCCGCAATTTTTGGAATTTGTATCGTTTGTACCCTCGAAAGAATGGTTGGCAATATGTTCTCAATCGAATTGGCCACCAACAAAAAGACGGTATTCTCGGGTGGTTCCTCTACAATTTTCAGCAACTTGTTAGCTGTATCCGTCTTCAGATAATCAGCCATCCAAATCAACATAAACTTATAACCACCTTCGTACGACTTCAGCGATAATTTACGAACGATATTCCCCGCTTCGTAAACGCTAATAAGCAATTGCTTGTTATCCTCGGTAATGGTACTGCGCCAGTTTTCGATATCAAAATATGGCGACTCTTCTAAGCGCGCTCGCCATTGAGGCATATAGTCATCGGCTACCGTTTCTTCTTTACCCGCCTTATTGAAGTAAGGAAAAGAGTAATACATATCCGCAAACTGAAAGGTTTGATGCTTTCGGCAAGTGGGACACTGCCCACACGCATCCGTTTCGGTTTTATTAGGGCAGGAAATGTATTGAGCAAACGCAAGAGCAAGAGCCAAGTTACCGCTGCCCTCAGGCCCTACGAGCATGATGGCGTGCGCCAAACGACCTTCTTTGTACGAATGTCGCAGACGATTTTTAGCTTCTTCTTGTCCAATTACTTGACTAAATAACACTGTTCACTAGTTTACGGGTGCAAGATAGATCACACCGAATGGAAAACCTCATGAAGAATAGATAAGGATTGAATATTTCGCAAATTTTCTAAGTGGATCTGCAAGTACTGCATCAAACCCTCTAGCAATGCGCGTCTTACCGCGGCGGGATGCCTCACATTGCGCACTGTTTCATAGTCCTCTTCCACCATGTCTAACAAGGCTGTCGACGCCTCTATTCCTAATGCCTGCGGGCAAGGAACATTTTTAGGGTAAAAAACGCCCTCCTTTAAATCGAAGATCGCATCTTCCTCTCCATTTCGCTGGGGATAAAAGCCGTACTCCTTGCTCAACTCTAGCAAAAACCATATCGGAAAATTGCGAACATCCTCTTCCTGATCCAGTAGGAGCATGGCTTTAACGATCAGTTGATACAAGTCTACGTTTTGATAATCGTCGTGAATGGTTTTGTATAAAACCTCATCCATAAACAACGCGATCGCGCTTTTTACTGGGTTAAAGGGAACATCGGTATAATGCACTGCCAATCGCAGATCCTTCAGGGTGTTCATAGCTCCCGATTCCTTTAGCTTGCTGTCAAACTCCACCACATTCATGGGCTGCAAAAGAGGAAGCACCGATTTTTTGGGGTTGGTCCCTATTCGAATCAAAAAGGTTTTCAGCCCGAATTCAGCGGTAAAAACCCTGCAAATCAACGACTTATCGTTGTAGCGAAGTTGATGCAAAACTATACCTTGGTGCTTGGAAATCAATGGATTAATGATCTAACGGTAACTCTGTCCACAATTGGTGGTTCAAATTTAAGTACTTACATTTCTTTTTTTTGGTAGAAACATATGCACATTTGAATGCTCCAATGGAGTAAATCTTTCTCTTCGCAAAAATGAACCTCTGATATAGAGAAAAAGACATCATTCCTTCGGGGGTGATGTATGTTTAAAGTTAGGTTAGGCAGGGCAGTCGTAAGGCTGCCCTGTGCTTTTTGCAACTTTCTGGTTTTTCTGGCGTACAAAGTCGCAAGCAAAAAACCTTTCATTCACAAAAGTGAACGCAGTAAAAAGTTAGAACACTCTACAAACACTGCGTAATAATGAAAGCACTTTTATCAACTATCGCTATTGCCCTCCTTTTCCTTGGAGCCAATGCTCAAAGCCCTGGCGAAGTTTCTGGAGGTCTTGTTCTTTGGCTCAACGCCGACAACGGCACAGCCGAAACCAATGATGGTGATCTCATCTCCTCTTGGAACGACCTCAGCGGTCAACTCAACCATGCTACCCAAGGAACACTAGCTTCTCGCCCTCGTTTGCGCAAGTTTGCCTTCAATGGTCACCATGCGTTAGAGTTCACTGGTCAAAGTTCATTGAACGTAGATCTTACCGACATCAGTAATTCGGCCTATACCGTTTTTGCAGTTGTTAAACTTTCACCCGCAGTGGCCAGTGGAAAGTATTTTATGGGTGTGCAACAAACATCTCCTGTTGGCCTTCATTTAGGCTACCCAACCGGTGGATTACTTCGATTCAATCAAGCGGGAAACTCTACGCAGTTAGTTTCGCCCGTTTATAATGCTGCCACCGAAACTCCTCGCTTGATCATTGCAGAAGCAAGTGCCACAAGTGGCCGAACACTTTCTGAAATTATAGATGGAACGCTCACGAGTTCTAACAACGCAACCACCACATTTTCTTCCTTCGCTTCGCAAGGCGTCATAGGTAAAGGATATTCTACTACAGGTTTCCCAGGATTTATTGCTGAAATAATTGTGTACAACCGTTCGCTTTCGGCACTGGAGAAAAATCAAGTTTCTACTTATCTATCGTGCAAGTATGGAACGACTATTCCAATTGCTCAACACCAATATTTCACACATAGTGATTATGCTAATGACCTCGCCGCCATCATCCAAAACGACAACCAGCTGCTTGCTCAATCAGCAACGACTAGCGAAAACAGTGATGAAATTTTGTCTATTCTCAACTGCAGCGATCTTGACAACAATGAATATTTGATCGTTGGTAACGATGGGGAAGCCACTTCATTTATGAATGAGCTTGGACTCTTGTGTGATGTAAAAGAACTCATGCAACGCAGCTGGAGAGTAGATCACCAAGGCAACGTAGGAACCATACAAATGCGTTTTGACCTCAGCGGTATTGATTGCGACGGCTCCTTGGTAAAACTGATAATCGACGAAGAAGGAGATGGTTTTTCGAATGACTCACCCATAGTGGGAACATTCCAAGATCCTTATCTCACTTTCAACTTCGTGACATTACCAGACAACGCCATTTTCAGCCTGGTACAAACGGTTGACACCTGGTACGCTGTTGCTAGTGGCAATAGCTCATCCGCCATTTGGTCCGATCACATCGGTGGAGATGCAGTAGCTGTTGTTGATTGGTGTAATGATGTAAACATCACCATTCCCGCCGGCTTTACCGTTACTGCTAATGGTAATTTAAGCTGTCGTCATTTCGAATTGGCCAGCGGTGCTACATTCAATGCAGGAAGCAACGAACTAAATGTAGCAGGCGATTTCACTATCGGAGGCACCTTCAGCAGTGGAACAGGAACACTTATTTTAAGCGGTACAGAAGATCAAGACATTGTTACTTCTTCTGTAACCGATTTGAATAGAGTAACCTCCAATTGCACGGCAACAGTTTATATCGGCGGATCCGGAATTCGTATGAAGTCTCTTTTGCAAGTAAATGCGGGAACTCTTAATACAGGAGGCTTGCTCACTGTTCTTTCAAACGCAAGTACTCAAGGTGCCATCGGTCCACTTACTACTGGCGACCTTGTGGGCAATATTACCATGCAACGTTTTCATCAACGCACAGCTACGGGCTGGGTAAGTTTGGGCAACTGCATTCAAAGCAAAACACTGAACGATTGGAACGATGATTTGCTCCTTACCGGTTTTGCGGGTTCCGATTTGCCGGCTTACGGTTTTAACAACGTGCAGTATTATAACGAACCAACAATAGGAGGAACCAACAGTGGATTCTTCGGTGTACTTTCTATCAACCACTCCATTTCAAACAAATCAGGGTTTTTCGTTTACATGAGCACGGGAGCTATGAACATAGATGTGGATGGAGCCATTTTCAAAGGAGATCAAAACCTACCTGTAAGCTATACCAATACTGGTAATCCTTTGGCAGACGGTTGGTCGCTAGTCAGCAATCCATACCCATGCGCCATTGATTGGAACAGCGCCGCGTGGACTAAAACCAATATCAATAACGCACTTTATGTTTGGAACGCGAACAACGCTCAACACAGCAGCTATGTAGGCGGAGTAAGCACCAACGGAGGATCTAATATTATCCCTAGTTCGCAGGCGTTTTTTGTAGTAGCCAATGCCCCAGCCCCTTCACTTGTAATTCAAGAAAACGCTAAGACCACTAGTCAAGGTACATTTAGGTCAAACCCATTGGAAAACGTAGTGTTAAAATTCCGCACCGCCGACCAAACCATCAGCGATGAAGTGGCGATCCGTTTTTCTTCTGACGCCAAAAAAACATTTGACCCAGAGTTAGACGCTTTCAAAATGAAAAGCCTTGACCAGCATGCACCATCGCTCACTCTTTTTGATCAAGAGAAAACAGAATATGCGATTCAATCTGTCCCCTTTGAGGAGGAAATGATTATTCCTCTTTCAATTCAAACAGAAAACGGAGCTCGCGTACCATTTAGCTGGGAAGGCATAGCCGACCTCAACCAATACCACGTATATCTTGAAGAGTTAAAGACTCATCAAATAGTAGATTTAAACGCTGTAAAACAATTGGAACTAAAATCCAATAACGCAGAAAACAACACTCCAAACTATCAGTTGATTTTCAAAAAAATCCAATCAAACCCATTGGTCAACCCAAGTCCAACAGCTTATGTTGGTGCAGGGAACCTTAATATTCTTTTCCCAGAAATACATAGCAGCAAAACCGACATTTACGTGTACAATATCTACGGACAAGAAGTGTTAAAGGCAGCCAACAAAAAAGTTGACCAAGGATATATTCAACTACCATTTGCAGCAGCCGCGGGACAATACATTGTGCGCATAGTAGAAGGTCAAACACAAACAACTATTGCTGTGCAAGTGCATTAGTGCTCCGCCCATCATTTTCCTAATAAGCCGGTCGTTATTCGCGACCGGCTTTTTTATTTCCCAAAAGACCCTGGTTTCCTAAAACGAGAATTTTATTCCTAAAAATGTAACCACTGGTTTCCTAATCCCGTAAACACCCCCAAAGTGATTTGAACGCTCACTTTTTAAATGTGAACACAACTAATAAGCTTTTACCATGAGAAGGTATTTCACCCTAGTATTAATGTTGTTGCCCATGATGGGGCTTTTCGCACAATCGCCCGGTGGCGTAAGCACCGGACTTGTGCTTTGGTTAAAAGGAGATGCAGGTACTTCGAGTACCGTTGATGGTGCTTTCCTCAGTTCTTGGAATGATCAATCTGGCGGAGGACGCAACGCGACTCAGGCAACGGGCACTGCTCAACCCAAACTAAAGAAGTTTGCCATGAACGGCAATCCAGCGATTGAAACATCAAGCGCCCGTTTTTTCAATGTACCCCTAACTGTTTTAAACAATAGTCGGTACACCGTTTTCACCGTAGTAAAACGCGCCAGTGCAGCAAACAATCAATACTTCTTCGGCGCACAACAGTCAGCAGCAAACGGAATTTATATGGGTTTCAGAACGGATACCCGTTGCCGATTCACGCACAACGCCGCAACCGTAGAGGCCACTTGTCTAGCATACAATGCAGCCACGGAAGTTCCACGACTTGTGATGATGGAACATTCTGGAACGGCAAACCGTGCAATAAGTGAAATCAATAACGGAACTGTTGTAACGGCAACATCCACGAATACTACAAACTATCCTGTAACTACTCAAGGAAGAATCGGTCGCGGTAACAATACAAATGGTTTCACCGGAACAATTGCAGAAGTGATTGTTTACAGTCGTGGACTTTCAGTAGCAGAAAAACGTCAAGTACAAAGCTACCTCGCCATTAAATATGGCATTACCATCAATAACGCCGACAACCTGTTTTTCAACGATGCTACTTATGCAAACGATGTTTGCGGTATAGGCAGAAACCTAATTTCTCAAGGCTTAAATCAAACCACCAGCTCAAGCGAAAGCCTAGACGACATGGTAGAAATTAGCGCCGCTTCTAGTCTCGATGATGGCGACTATATGGTGATTGGAAACAACAACCAAGCAACTACCTGGCAACTTTTAGCCACAGCCAATTGCGCTGTCGATAGTAGCATGCGCAGAGTGTGGCGTGTAAAAGAAACGAACGATGTAGGAACCGTTACATTGAAGTTCGACCTTTCTAAATTGACATCTCCTTTCAGTGACCAATCTGTAGTTCTTTTGGTTGATCGCAACAACAATGGTTATGCCGACGAAACTCCCATTCAAGGAACATACTCTGCTCCATTTATGACTTTCACCAATGTTCAACTCGAAAACAATTATCTCTTTACTTTAGGTACTGGTCGTGTTACTTGGTTTGCCGTTACTAGCGGTAACTCTAATGGTGCCATTTGGGCAAAAACGGCTACAGGTACACCACAAGCTGTGCCTAGCTGGTGTTCTAGAACAGATGTTGTAATCAATCCTGGTGTTTCATTGAATATTAACGCTGCTGTAACTTGTAAAAACCTGACCATTCAGCCAGGTTCAACAATTACAGCTAACACCAGCAACATTACCGTGCATGGCAACATTACCAACAACGGTACATTCAACTCCGGTTCTAGTTCTGTATACCTCAATGGAACGACAGCTCAAATTATTTCAGGCACACAATTACTGCAATTCAATAATCTCTATTGCAACAATGCCGCTGGCATAACATTTAGCGGGTCGGCTATGGAGATGAAAGGCATTCTTCAAATTAATACTGGAACCTTCAACACAGGCGATAAATTGACTATTCTTTCCTCTGCTACAACACAAGGAAGTATCGGTCCTATTTTGGGTGACCTCACAGGCACGTTGATCATGCAACGTTACCACAACAGAACAAGCGCCGGATGGGTCAACCTTGCTTCACCTATTCAAAACAAAACACTTCAAGATTGGAATGACGATTTGATTACCTCTGGTTTTGCTGGTTCTGATTACCCCAACTACAACTTCAACAACATGTACTATTACAACGAAAGCGCAACTGGCGGTCGTGATAATGGTTGGGTTGGTGCTACGAACATTACCAACAACATTGAATCAGGCCGTGGCTACTATGTGTACATGAATGCTGGTGCAATGAACCTAGATGTGGATGGAAACATTTTCAAGGGACCACAAACATTAACAACTTCATTTACGAATACAGGAACTCCTGCTGACGATGGTTGGAACCTTGTTTCAAATCCATACCCTTCTGCCATCAACTGGTTAGCGGGCTCGTGGACTAAAACGAACATCACCAATGCGGTTTATGTATGGAACGCCGCTACCAATCAATACGCCTCATACGTAAATGGCGTGGCTACGAATGGTGGATCAAACATCATCCCAAGCTCACAAAGTTTCTTCGTATTCGCCAATGCTGCCTCACCAGTTTTAGCTGTTGCCGAAAACTGCAAAACATCTAGTCAGGGTACTTTCAAAAGCATGCAAGAAACACAGGCGCTCACCTTGAAAGTATCAGATGGCCAATGGTCAGACGAAGCCGTAATTGAATGGAATTCTATTGCATCAGCAAAGTTTGATAGCGATGCCGACGCCTATAAAATGCGCAGCTTGGCAGACGAGGTACCTTACCTTGCCATAGCCGACGAAGAAAACACCGACTACTCGATTCAATCTTTGCCTTACACCAATGATGAACAAATCATTGACATCAAATTGCAAAGCTTGGGTAGAAAATCATACGATTTGACTTGGGAAGGATTAGAAAATTTTGGTGCCGATAAAGAAGTGATTCTTGAGCGCATAGAAACAGGAGAGATCTACCGACTTGGTCAAATGAAAAAAATTACTGTTCAAAGTAATGACCGCAATGAAAATGCAAACTATCGCTTGCACATCAAGAGCAAATCTCCTGACGCAAGCATCGAACAAGATCTAACCGAAGTGGTAACTCTTACAGATAATGGAGTGCGCGTAAGTTTTGGTTATGACACACAACGTGAAGTGAAAATCACAGCTTACAACATGGTTGGTCAACAGCTCATCACCCCAATAGTAGGAAACTACGAAAACGAAGTGATTCATTTTAGCAACCGTGATCAAGCCGCTCTTTCAATCATCGAAATCATCGATTTGAAAACAGGCGAACGATCTGTGCACCGCTTAGGAAACTAATTTTACCTTCTCATAAAAAAGGAAAGGGCCCATCACTCGAACGAGAATGGGCCTTTTTCTTTTTGTAATCCATAGTTTGAAGTAGTTTAGCAGCTCATTTCAAGCACCATGGAGAACGAAATTCCTAATTACTTGCCCATCACAATTGTTACAGTTGTTATTGTTGCCTTTTTGATTTGGCGATTTTGGACTGAAATTCAAATGGCCACTAAGGGTGTTCAAACGCAAGGAACCATTACCAACTGGATGAGCCATACAGAGAAGGGGAAGCGCTATTTCTATCCCATGATCAAATACACCACTCAATTGGGTGCAGAAATAACCTACCGCGCCGAAGAACGATGTGAGGGCGAACCCATTTATCCTCCAGGCACTGTTGTTTCTGTTAAATACTTGCCTGCTGATCCCAAAACAGTAAAAACCATTTACCCGTAAATACGACACAAAAAAAGGGCTCCTGTTCAAGTGAGCCCTTTGTGTTTTTGGGGAAATGGAAAACTATTCTTTTTCTCCGCCTGAGATGCTGTCTTTTGACAATGAATCTAAAGGCAAATCCACTTTTGTTCCCGCTTCTATTTCTTTTTGCGCCGATGTTTTATACGAATCTGCGCACGCATGCATTTCCTCCATGTTTTGATCTGGAGTAAAATTAGCATCGGGATACTTTGACTCTAAATTATTTAGATAACAAGTACAGATAGCTTCTGCGTCTGCCTTATCATATTCTGAAGACATCATGTTCGTGCATGTACTCTTCATTTCGGCCTTTGCTTCTTCATTCCAACTTCCACTACCGCATGATGATAATAGAAGAATAAAAGCACCACCTGTTGCCAATAACATGGATTGCAATTTCATGATCACTTTTGATTTTAGTGCGTGCGAAGATAACCGAATATCCATGCTACACAAGTTGATGTAGGTTAGCTTATCGGAGAATCGTTTTTGAACACCATTCCCTCCATAAAAGCTACTTTATTTTTATTCGCTAATTGACCGCAAGCAGCATCGATATCTTTTCCCCGAGAGCGGCGAACATTCACCACCAGGTTCCTAGCTTCCAAATACTTAGCAAAGGCATCTACCTTCATCGGATCGGCCTGCTGAAATTCGCCCGCGTCAATCGGATTGTATTCAATAATGTTAATTTTAACAGGAACGTTTTTCGCAAATTCTGCTAACTCTTTCGCGTCCTGAATCGTATCGTTGAAGTCCTTAAAAATGATATACTCCAACGTAATACGTGTCCCCGTTTTGTCATAGAAATAACGAAGAGCTTCTGCCAAGGTGGCTAAGTCATTCGTTTCATTAATTTCCATGATCTTATTTCTCTTTTCATCATTTGCCGCGTGAAGGGAAAGAGCCAAATTAAATTTCACATTATCATCGCCCAGCTTGCAGATCATTTTGGCAATGCCCGCTGTGCTCACCGTGATGCGCTGTGGCGACATACCCAGTCCTTCCGGCGAAGTAATTTTTTCTACACTCCGAAGTACATTTTTATAATTGAGCAGCGGTTCACCCATGCCCATGTACACAATATTGGAAAGTGGAATTTTGTAGCGGTTTTCAGCCTCATTCTTCAAGTAAACCACTTGATCATAGATCTCGCCAGCCGATAAATTGCGCATCATTTTTAATCGACCTGTAGCGCAGAATTTACAAGCCAAGCTACAGCCCACCTGCGAAGAGATGCAAGCTGTCATTCGGGAATTGGTGGGAATAAGCACACCTTCCACAACCTTACCAGGCTCCACTTGAAAGGCACATTTTACCGTGCGGTCACTGCTCACTTGTTCATCGGCCAATGAGAGTTTATGGAAAGCAAATTCATCAGCCAAAAGATCACGAAATCCTTTTGGCAGGTTTGACATCTCATCAAAACTTCCAGCAGACTTTTTCCAAAGCCATTCCATCACTTGTTTCGCACGAAATTTTTTCTCGCCTTTTGCTTCCACAAAAGCGACCAAATCTTCGAGCGACAAATCACGAATATCTTTTTTTGCTAGCGCCATTAGGCCGCAAAGATAGGGGCTAAAAAAAGAAAAACCGTCACACCCTTTGGCGCAACGGTTTCTCAACCTGTTATTATATCAAGAACTACTTAATGCCGCTTGTGTTAATTGCCTTTAAAAGTCAGGCGATAACGAAAGAGTTTTCCAACATCACCGCTTTGCGCATCTACCTTCATCTTACTCACTTGATGCTCTACAAATCGCTTTACCACTGGGTTAGAGGTGCGTATCGTCACCGCCCTAACGTTTCCATTTGGAAAAATTTCAAGCAAAATATCTGCAGTTCCTTCGATTTCCTTCGACTTGGTCACGGGAAAAAATAGGTGTCTTTGAACTTGCTTTTCTACTGAGGCTTCCACGCCTTTTGATTTCTTTGTTTTCGGGCGATCTTTATCTACAGAGGCCAATACGAGTTGAGACGAAAAAAGGAGTGCAATAAGTGCGAGTGTAAGTGACTTCATAACCTTAGTGTTTTATCTTGTTGTTTGATGATATGACGAGTCACCATTTTGAAAGTTACAACTCGAAAAAAAAAATTACGCTTGCTTCTTAAATACAAAACGATACTTGATAACTTGACCAATTTGCGGGTCACCTTTTTGCAATTGAATTTTACTCAGCTTCTTGATTACATAATCTGCCAACTGTGGGCTTGTAGCATTGATGCTAATAATTTCGACTTTTCCCGAACCGTCAATTCGAAAACTCACCTCTACAGTTCCATCCAGATCTTTTGTGGTAATCTCCTTTGGCGGTCGTTGATCAGAAGACACATTCAAAGCCATCGTCGAAACCGACAAGGCCATAAATATGCAAAAAACCAACTTCTTCAACATAGAGTGCATTCAGACAGTAGTTACACTGATTTTTAGTTTGACGCTTAAGAGGCTATGAAGTTACTCCTTTCAGTCCCTTAATTGTTCAATTTTATATAAAAGGTCAAAAAATCGGCCAATAGGTTGCACGTGGCCATAATTGTCACGAATTCAAGATAAGCACCCTTTTGCCAGAATCATATTTTGTTGTTTTTCAGCAATATAGAAAAAATATAATTTTTTTTTCATTCCAACTGTAACTGCCAAAAGGTCTCGGGCGTCATACCACCAAACAACACGAAAACACACAAAAACTCAGGATTATGAAATACGCAACCCTCACTTTGCTCTCGTTATTTCTTGGTGTTTTAGGAACCCAAGCCCAAAACGAAACAGACACTACCCAGATCAAATTAGGCACCACCAAAGTGGTTATCATCAACGAGGAGGATTCTACCGAAGCTATCAGCGACACTACCGCTGTTGATTGGGATGGCGAAGACTTTTTATCGGACGACGAACGTCGCGAAAAATTGACCTTCTTCGCTGGATTAGATTTAGGTATGAACCTGTTGGTTACCAAATCAGGTAGCACCACTATGGAGACAGGCAACGAATGGTTGACCCTAGACTATGCACGCTCATTGAGTTGGAGAATCAACGTGCTCGAACAAAAAATTCCCATCTACCGTGATCATGTAGGTATTCTGGTAGGCCTCGGTCTTACTTACAACAGCTATGGCCTTCGAAACAATGTAAGGGTTCAAAGCAATACAGTAGCCAATCCAGATAGCATTTTTGCTGTGGCTGTGCCCGATAGCATCGCCAACTTCTCAAAAAACAAACTACGCGCTACTTATCTCCACGTACCATTGATGCTCGAATTAAACACTTCTGAGAATCCAGATAAAACATTCCACTTGGCCATGGGTGTAATCGGTGGAGTAAAAATTGGCAGTATCACAAAACAAGAATGGAGCGATAATGGCGACGACATCACCGAGCGCAGAAAACAAGACTTCAACATTGCCCCATTGACGCTCGACGCTTCAGCTCGAGTAGGATATCGAAACTTTACCATCTTCGCTTCTTATGGCCTAACTCCTCTTTTCAAAAAAGGAACAGGACCAGAAGTATATCCGGTAACGGTTGGTTTAACAGTGGTGCCTTTCTAATACCACGCGGCTAAAAAACATCTTCGGAAACGAAGGTTTTTCAACACTGGCGCCCCTTAAAGGCGCCTTTGTTTTTTATACATGAATAATTTCAAACTCCTCTAACAAAGGCTCGTTGCGGAAACGAAGAAGCAACTGCGCCACAGTAATCACATCTTTTTTGCAATACGTTTCTATCCGCTCTAAATTTTTTTCTTGATAGTACACACTTCTAACCATACTGCCATCAATATCATCTTTTGGAGTAGGGATGTGAAAAACATGGGCGAGTAATTTCAAAGAGGTGAAATGTTTGTAGTCGCCAAACTTCCACATTTCCATGGTGTCCAAATGCGGAATTTCCCAGGGTTTTTTTCCGGCAATTTGCAAGAGTCGAGGCAGAGCAATACCGTTAATCATCATTCGTCGGCACAAATAAGGGAAGTCAAATTCCTTTCCATTGTGCGCACACAAAATGCGAAATGGACTAGAAAAACGTTTTTCTAACATATCTGCAAATGCCGTCAGCAACTCCGATTCATCGTCGCCAAAAAAAGAAGTAACGCGAAACGCTCGGTCACCTTTTCGCTGGGAAAAAAACCCACAAGAAACACAAATGATTTTACCAAACTCAGCATAGATGCCCGCTTGATGATAGCTCTCTTCCACCGAAATATTATTCTTCTCACGAATAAAACGTGATTTCTCCGTCCACAAAGCTTGATCAGCCTCAGGAGTGTCTTCCCATGCCGAAAAACCGGGCACTGTTTCAATATCGAGAAACAAGATTTCCTCTATATCCAAATGTTCAATCATCTCTTTTAACTTCTAAAAACAGCTCTTTGGTGAAAGCCTTCTACAGGCCCCATGTTTTTACTTGTTATTTCTCCCGCTTCAAATTTTATCTTCTTATCATACAGTACACCTTTGTCATAAAAGCTCACCCAATAAAGGTTCTCGAGCTTGGTAGCTTGTTGCAAAAGCACTTCTATTTTCTTCGTTGAGTGTGGCTCTACTTCATGGAGAAAAAATCGAAGGTTCGCCGTTTTCCTTTCTTCACCTTTGATCAATCCTTGCGCACTCACTTGAACAATCACGTTCTCCAAGCGGGTATCGCGTTGATTGATAAAATAGGCCGACCAAATGCGCTGTTTCTTATCATTCGCTTCGGGTAGCATAGCTATACCCACACCGGTCACTTCTGGTATAATAATATCCTTCTTCATCTTACTTTTTGATCAATCTTTTTGCCTCGTTTAAATAAACAGCCAAATCAACCGGCATATGGTTGATGCGTTCTTTACGCTGATTGTGTCCTAAGCGAATCACAATAAGCTCTTCCTTCGGAAGCACTACAATGTATTGTCCTCGAAGGCCTCGACAAGAATAAAACGGACTGCCCTCATGATTACCCAACCACCAATGCAATCCATACCAATAACACTTTTCATTCAACTCATCGGGAATGCCATTAGGTGTAATGCACTCTTGCACAAAAGATGGGCTAACCAAGGTGTCATTTCCCCAAACACCATTATGCTCATAGAGTTTTCCTATGCGCGCAAAGTCGCGGGCTGTCGCGTAAAAACCTGAAAACGTTTTTTCCATTCCATCATAGCTATCGAGGTTCCAATAAGCAGGAGATTCTGCACCTATGCACGACCAAATTTTCTGAAAACAATAATCTGCCGCATGTCGTCCTGTTGCTTTTTGTAAAATCATACCGAGCAATACGGTATTACCTCCCTCGTAAGCCCAATAGGTTCCCGGATCCTTTTCTACTTGAAACTTCATGGTCGCTTCCTTGAGATCATCGCCATAATAAGACTTAGCCATGTATCCGAAAGGACTGCTATAGCTTTCACCGAAAGGAATACCGCTAGCCATTTGCATCAAATGTCGAATGGTTAAACCCGCGTTTTTTCCTTGCTTGAATTCTGGTAAAAAATCTCCCACTTTTTGATCAAGACTTTTAATGTATCCTTCATCAATCGCTATTCCTACAAGGATGGCCGTAAAACTTTTGGCCATCGAAAAAGAATTGACATGTGTGGTGTCTGTTGTTCTGTCCCAGTATTTTTCAAACAAAATGGAGTCGCGGTGAATGACCAAATAGGCAACGGTACCCAATGAATCGGCATGTTTTTCGAACTCCTCAGAAAGACGAGGTAAATTATAGTTCTGATGCAATGCCCAGGGTTCTGGATGATCGGCGTGTATTTTTCGAGTTTCGAAATAATCCATGTCATCGATATCCGGGCGGGTTTCACCCACCAAATACGTGCAGCGAATGCCCTTCAAAATATGTTCGTTACCACTCGCATAAAGGCCAATGATAGCCAGCACGATGAGCACACCTAACACCTGTAAGATTCGACGAAATATTTTCATGCAGACACAATTGATTAATGGGGATAAAGGAACGAAAAAGCCCGTTCATCTGAAAAAATAACTTATTCGCATATTCCATTGGGCCAGCAGCAACTTTTTATAGGCTGTATCGTATAGGATTTTATGCGTAAAGTTTTTCTTCTCTTCTTATTACTCATTGGCCTCTCGGGATATTCTCAAAACAACATCAACGAGGCCGAAAACCTTTATGCGCAAGGTGATTATGAAGCCGCCTTGGCGCAGCTGACTGTCGCCGACATCAAAGACCCTCAGGAGTACAAACTAAAAGGCGACTGTTTTCACAAGCTTGGCGATTATCG
>JBDKGH010000149.1:0-2998 GCA_039798265.1 Bacteroidota bacterium
TAGTTCAGAAAGCCTTCGGGGCAGTGGTATGTTAAAAGTAATACTACTTCAGTTCTTTCGAACCACTCATCACTGTTACACATCCTTCGTGAGGACTGATAGAGCTTTGAGCTTCCGGTACTCTTACTCGTACAATAAGTTGCTGAGTGTTCGACATTTTGAAATCGAAACTAGTCTTATTGTTCGCATTGTCTTTATTGGTGTAAACCAATTGATCATTGGTGTCGCGAACTTCAAATTCTACATCACCTAAAATCGGGTGAGCCATAACGATGAGGCGGTATTCTTTGCCTGCGTAAAAGGTCATCAGCAATTCTGCTTCATCACCTGGTACCAACATGGCTGAGTTGAAGTTGTCGTTTTGTACATATCCACTCAAAAGAGGAAGTACTTTGTTTTTTGTGAAAGCCCTACATTGAGCATCGCTCATGAGCGGAATCATCAAAAACAGCGGGAGTATATATTTAATGAGTTTCATAATCTTTCTTTTTATGGGGTGGATATTATGAGATGTACTTTGAACGTATTTCGCTCACTTTGGTTGCGATTTTTTTCAAAGTTTCATCACTCATGCTCACGCTGCCTGAGTTTCCGATGACAACCATGCCATCTTTCTCTTTTTTCACTTCTGTTTTACCTGATTGGGCAGTCACATCATTGAAAATAACTTGCAAAGCCATGAGGTCGGCCTTCATCTCGCGAAGGTTTTCCTTGTCGCCAAATCGATTGAAATAGTCAATCAAATTGTTGAGTGCATATTTCTGCTCCGCAATACGTGTTTTGATTGTTTCATTGTTGCTGGCAGAGTAAGCTGTGCTCAAGTAGAGCGCCTCTAACCATCCACCGGCTACAACCAGCGCAGATACTTCGATGCGATCGTTTTCTTTCAGGTATCCGTTCAAATCGGCATACGCTTCGGAAACAATTTTCAAAAGCGAATCGCGACTTTCTTGGTTAGCATTTAATCGCTCAATCATTTCATCTTGCAAGGCTCCGTCAACTCCCATCTCGCGCGACAATTTTTGAGCAGCCGCTAGGTAGTTCATACTTTCTTGCTTCTGATCGAACATACTCGCAAAACTCAAGTCGGCACCATAGATACCAAGGTTGATGGCTTGCTTCGCCTCTCCCGTGTATTTGGTTACGTTTTCAGGACTGTTCAACATCTTCGCATCGTATGTATATCCCATGTTTTTGATCAGGGACGACATTTCCATCGGTGATGGAATAGAGAAGAAGATCTTCTGAAGCTCGGCCATCTTGGCTTGCTCCAAAGAGTCCATACTTGAATTTACTGCGGGTTGGCTAGTTGTGGGTCCGTCGCCGGATGCACACGAGGCGATCAGAAGGCCTAGTCCAAAGGCTGCCGCTATGGGCCTGATCATGGGTTTCTTCCACATAGTTCGTCGATTTAGGGTGGTCATTTAATCAAGGCTGAATTCAGCCCAATTTGTGTTTGTAATTTGCATCGTTTCGCTGCTTACTACGGGGCACCCCCATAAATAGTTTTAAAAAAAACGATGTTTATTGAATTTTTTTACCAAGCACGAGCTAAACGACTCATAAACAGTGGTTTTTAGACTACAGAGAAGAGTTTTAGCTATACAAGGGTTTTCCATTTTCTACAAAGCATGTACTGAAAATAGAAAAGGAATCAAAAACATTGATATTCAAAGTTCTCGATTCCTTTTCAGTATTTGGAAGAAGCTTTTGATTCCGAAATACGGAACATTATTCCATTAATGGGCTTCCAACCAGTTGTGACCGGTATTCATATCTACCACTAAGGGTACTCGCATGGATACTGCTTTAGACATTCCTTCAGCTACGATGGCTTTCATCTCATCTACTTCTGATAGGTGAACATCAAACACCAATTCATCGTGCACTTGCATAATCATTTTTGATTTCATGTGTTTCGATTTCATGGTATGATGGATCTTGATCATCGCCATTTTTATGATGTCTGCTGCCGAACCTTGTATAGGCGCATTGATGGCATTTCGCTCAGCAAATCCGCGAACCACTGCATTGGCAGAGTGCAAATCGGGTAGATAGCGTCGACGTCCCAAGATCGTTTCAACGTATCCTTTCTTTCTCGCCATTTCAATGTTCTCCGATTGATAACTCTTCAGCTTACTGAATTGATGAAAGTACGAGTCAATGATTTCTTTTGCCTCGCCTCTTGATATGCCTAAGTTCTGTGAAAGCCCAAATGCACCTTGACCATAGATAATTCCAAAGTTGACCGCCTTGGCTTTGCTTCGCATTTCTTTATCAACTAATTCTAAAGGAACGCCAAATACTTTGGCTGCTGTGGCTTTGTGTATGTCTTCGCCTTGCAAAAAGGCTTCGCACATATTTTCGTCACCACTCAGTGCAGCAATTACGCGCAATTCTACTTGCGAATAGTCGGCAGAAAGCAGCGTGTACTCTTCATTTTTAGGGATGAAGGCTTTTCGTATTTCCTTTCCACGTGGTGTGCGAATGGGTATGTTCTGCAGGTTGGGGTTGGTACTACTCAATCGTCCGGTAGCTGCTACCGTTTGCATGTAATTGGTGTGAACACGCTGAGTGATTGGATTGATCAAGGATGGCAAACTATCGACATAGGTACTTTTCAATTTGCGCAATTCGCGGTAATCCAAAATCTTTGAAATGATTGGATGTTCCCGCTCGTATTTGCTCAATATGTCTTCGCCTGTGCTGTATTGCCCCGTCTTTGTTTTTTTAACTTGATCGGTGATTTTCATTTTTTCAAAAAGTATCACCCCAAGTTGTTTCGGAGAATCAATATTGAAGGGCTCACCGGCAATTTCATGTATGGCTGTTTCGAGTACACGAATTTCTTTTTCGAGTTCGCCGGAATAGTCTTTTAAAAAGTGCTCGTCAATGCGCACGCCTTCCCATTCCATTTCTGCTAATACATTGATCAAGGGAATTTCTACGTCATCAAATAAAGAGCGTGTCTCTGTCTTGTCTAGTTCTGGATCAAAGA
>JBDKGH010000150.1:0-17829 GCA_039798265.1 Bacteroidota bacterium
AATTCTTCTAAGTCTCCCGAAAAAAAAGCGGTTTGCCTCCAAAAAGAAGCTGGATGAAATTCCTCTGGATCAGCAGTATGATAAGAGGTAGGCTGAAAGAAAACAGAAATATCCATAATCGCGAAGATGGCAAAGTCATTCGCGCCTCAGATTGTTTTATAAAATAGTTGTTGAATTAGCCGTGTTGATAGCGGTTGTCTGCTTTATCAATCTTCCAAAACTCCAAATTTACCTGCGTTTAAATCGGCGTAAGCCTGCATAATTTCCTCTTTCGTATTCATGAGAAATGGCCCGTAAGGCACCAAGTTTTCCATAATCGGCTCGCCGCTTAAAACTAAAAATTTGGCTCCCGAATCACTACTCAAGGCTATCTCTTCCCCATCATTTAAAAAGAGTACAAAATGATCTGCTGGCACACGCTCTTCTCCGTGAACTTTTAACTCCCCCTCGACTACTAGTATGCCCGTGTTGTAGTTTGCCGAAAGATGAAAGTGAAATTGATCGCCGGCCATTAATTCGCCTTTGTACATTTCAATGGGTGTAAAGGTGAACGCAGGTCCTTTCACGCCGTTTACTTCGCCTGCAATTACATCTATTCGCCCACCCTTCTCCAAGTCAATATGCCCCACTTCCTCTTGCTTGATACCCTGGTATTTGGGGCTCGTCATTTTGTCTTTGGCGGGAAGATTTACCCACAGCTGGACCATTTGAAATGGCCCTCCTTTTTTGCTGTATTCCTTGTCATGATATTCCTTGTGCAATACTCCGCTACCGGCGGTCATCCATTGCACATCGCCCTCCCCTATTACACCGCTATTCCCTGCGCTGTCGTGATGGGCAACACTGCCTTGAAAGGCGATGGTAACGGTTTCAAATCCACGATGCGGATGCACACCTACACCACGCGGCTCGTCGCTCGGGGGAAATTCTACTTTAGCTCCATAATCCATTAGAAAAAATGGACTCATGCGGAGCATGTGCATGTTATATCCCGAAGGAAAAAAATTGTGCACTCGAAAACCATTACCCACCATGTGTGCCGGTGGAGGCGGAAGTACTTGTTGTACTGATTTCTTTTGACTCATCTTGCGGAATAAAAAAGGCTGTCGGATAAGGACAGCCTTTTCATGATTATCATTTTTTCAACTTATTTCTTTGGGCTTTTTTTGGCTGCCTTCTTTGCTGCTGCCTTTTTAGGGGCCGCCTTTTTCGTGGCTGCGGCTTTCGTTGGCTCAGCCGTTTTCTTACCGAATCGCCCGCGCTTAGTAGAAGGATTTGCTTCCGCTTCTTTCACTAAGTCCAACACCTCTTCTAGGGTCAAGGCAGCTGCTTCTTTTCCTTTCGGAATTTTCACATTGTCCTTTCCACTTTTGATATAAGGACCAAAACGGCCATTGAGCACTTGGATATCCGGATGAGATTCCCATTGCTTGATGAGGCGTTGACTTTCAGCCAAGGCTTTTGCTTGAAGCACTTCCACTGCTCGCTCAAACGTAATGGTATAGGGATCGTCACCCTCTTTTGGTTTGATGCTAGCGAAAACACTTCCGTGTTTAATGTATGGTCCAAATCTACCGATGGCAGCAGAAACAGGCTTTCCTTCATATTCGCCGAGCGTACGAGGAAGTTCAAATAACTTCAAGGCCTCTTCAAGGGTGATGTTGCCGATGCTTTGGTCAGCACGCAATGAAGCAAAACGTTTAGCCTCATCGTCACTTGCCCCAATTTGAATCATGGGACCGAAACGGCCAATACGAGCAATCACCGGCTTACCAGATGCAGGGTCGGTGCCCAATTCACGCTCACCTGTAGCACGCTGAGCAGTCTCTATGGTCTGAGCTACTGTTTTATGGAATGGATTGTAGAAACGTTTCATCATTTCTTGCCATTCCAATTTTCCTTCAGCAATGGTATCAAACTCCTCTTCCACCTTAGCGGTGAATTGGTAATCCAAAATATTAGGGAAGTTTTCTACCAAAAAGTCCGTTACCACAATACCAATATCCGTAGGATACAACTTGCCTTTTTCAGCACCGGTGATTTCAGTTTTTGACTCGCCGTGAATGCTTCCTTTTTTCAAAGTCAGTACTTCATAAACGCGCTCGGTCCCTTGACGCTCCTCTTTTACTACATAATCGCGCTTTTGCACAGTAGAAATGGTGGGAGCATAAGTAGAAGGACGTCCGATGCCCAACTCCTCGAGTTTTTTAACCAAGGCTGCTTCAGAGTAGCGCGAAGGTTTTTGGGTATATCGCTGTGTTGCAACAATTTCTTGCATGTCCAGATTTTGTCCCACTTTGATCGGAGGCAGCATGCCGCTGTTTCCGTCATCGGATTCTTCATCGTCTGAACTTTCCATGTACACTTTCAAGAAGCCATCAAATCGGATCACCTCCCCTTTGGCTTGCATCACATCATCAGTGGTAGAAATGGCCACGGTTGCCGTTGTTTTCTCTAACTCCGCATCGGCCATTTGTGACGCTAGTGTGCGCTTCCAAATCAAATCATACAACCGTTGTTCGTTTCGTTCGCCGCTAATTTCACGAACCGACATTTCTGTTGGGCGAATTGCTTCGTGGGCTTCTTGAGCACCTTTCGATTTCGTGGTGTATTGTCTAGTTTTAGAATAGTTTGGACCGTATGACGATGAAATTTCGTTTTTACATGCATCCAAGGCGAAGTCAGATAGATTCACACTATCGGTACGCATGTAGGTTATTTTTCCACTTTCGTACAAGCGCTGGGCAACGGTCATGGTTTGCGCTACACTAAAACCGAGCTTTCTACCCGCTTCCTGTTGTAAGGTAGAGGTCGTAAATGGTGCGGCTGGAGTGCGCTTGGCTGGCTTTGTTTCAATGTCTTTGATAGAAAAAGCCGCGCCATTCGCTTTTTCTAAAAAGCTTTGAGCCTCTTCATGGTCTTTGAGCTTTCGCACTAAGTCGGCTTTCAATATGGCGTTACCCAAATCGAAAAATCCTCTAACATTATAAAAGGAGGCCACTTTAAAGTGACTGATTTCTCGTTCACGTTCCACTAAGATTCGCACAGCGACGGACTGCACACGTCCGGCTGACAAGCTTGGGCGAACCTTTTTCCAGAGTACAGGAGAGAGTTCAAAACCTACCAATCGGTCCAAAACACGACGGGCCTGTTGGGCATTTACTAGATCAATATCAACCGTACGCGGATTTTCGATTGCTTTATGGATTGCCTTTTTAGTAATCTCGTGAAAAACAATACGTTTTACCTTTTTGACATCCAATTTGAGCGCTTCTAATAGGTGCCAAGAAATGGCTTCCCCTTCGCGGTCCTCATCCGTTGCCAACCAAACCACTTCGGCTTTATCAGACAGTTTTTTAAGTTCACTTACCACTGCTTTTTTATCTTCAGTGATTTCATAAACAGGTAAGAATCCCCTTTCGACATTAATAGCCAGGTCATTTTTGGGGAGGTCGCGTACGTGTCCGTAGCTCGACTTCACCACGAAATCTTTGCCGAGGTATCCCTCAATGGTCTTGGCTTTGGCCGGAGACTCTACTATTACTAGGTTTTTTGACATAATTTCACTCCAAAGGACAATGTCGTCCGGTGACAAATGTAAAGGGAATTGATTCGGACGAACAAAATGTGCTTATTCATTCCCATTCTAAAAACTGACATAAAGGCACTCAACAGGCTGTAAAATCGAAGAATATGGCTATCTTTGCCCCCCCATAATTATTAACGTTTTCAAAACAGCCATACACTGTGGAAGAAAAAACCATCGATGAAAACCGTCAGGGCGAATACCTGATGTTAGAAGACAGCCTTCCTTTAAAAGAGGGAAAACGTAGCCGCAAACTCTTGCTCGAAAGCTATGGATGCCAAATGAACTTTTCAGACAGCGAAATCGTAGCCTCCATATTGGCGCAAGAAGGATTTACTACTACGCGTGATCCTGAAGAAGCGGACTTGGTGTTATTAAATACCTGTGCCATTCGCGACAACGCCGAACAGCGCATCCGCGGCCGCCTGGACTACCTCAAGTCAGTAAAGAAACGCAAACCTGAAATGGTGGTAGGTGTGCTTGGCTGCATGGCCGAGCGCTTGCGTGAGAAACTATTAGAAGAAGAAAAATTGGTTGATTTAGTTGTTGGCCCTGATGCCTACCGCGATCTACCTAACTTGATAGACCAAATCGAGACCGGTCAAAAGGCAGTGAATGTCTTACTGAGCCGAGAAGAAACCTATGCCGAGATAACGCCTGTTCGTTTGAATAGCAATGGTGTTACGGCCTTTATCTCCATCATGCGTGGATGCGACAACATGTGTTCCTTCTGTGTGGTGCCTTTTACCCGCGGACGTGAGCGCAGCCGCAACCCAGAAAGCATTGTAAAAGAGGCGACCGAACTTTTTGACCAAGGCTACCGTGAAGTAACCTTACTTGGTCAAAACGTAGATAGCTACAAGTGGAATATTACCCAAAAAGGGGAAATAGTGAACGCCAATGAACCCACGGTAAACTTTGCCCAACTGTTGGAAAAAGTAGCCTTGATTCATCCCGATTTGCGTGTTCGTTTTTCTACAAGTCACCCAAAGGACATGACCGATGAGGTGCTCGAAACCATGGCCAAGTATGAAAACATTTGCGAATACATTCACTTGCCCGTTCAAAGCGGAAACAGTGCCGTATTAAAGCGAATGAATCGCGGCTACACCCGTGAATGGTATTTGGAGCGCATAGCGGCCATTCGTCGAATAATGCCTAACTGTGCTATTTCAACCGACGTGATAGCTGGTTTCTGTGGAGAAACGGAAGAAGAGCATCAAGAGACCATTAGCTTAATGGCGGAAGTAGGCTATGATATGGCTTACATGTTTAAATACAGTGAACGCCCGCGCACTTTGGCTGAGCGTAAGTTTGAAGATGATGTTCCAGAAGAAACCAAAGGCCGTCGATTGAAAGAAATCATTGATGTGCAAATGGAATCGGCCGCAAAGCGCACGAAAGCACATTTAGGCAAAGTACAGAAAGTGCTGATTGAAGGGATATCTAAAAAATCCGAAGATCATTTTTACGGACGCAATAGCCAGAATGTGGTGATGGTTTTCCCTAAAGGCGACTATGGCATTGGTGATTATGTAGATGTACAATCTACTGATTGCACAAGTGTTACCTTGATGGGCGATGTGGTAAAGATTTATCCCAAGCAAGTTCGCTCAGCCGTGTAAAACCTGTCATTTTGTCCGTTATATTTATACCCTAGAACACAAGCCCCAATGGAAATTCAAAGCGTCAAGCAAAGATTTGAGATCATCGGAAACTCTCCCTTGCTCAATCGTGCTTTGGATGTAGCCATTCAAGTTGCTCCCACCAATATATCGGTGTTGATCAATGGTGAGAGTGGCGTTGGTAAAGAGAATATTCCGAAGATCATCCATCAGCTGAGTGCTCGTAAGCATGGACCCTACATCGCGGTTAACTGTGGAGCCATTCCTGAGGGTACCATTGATTCGGAATTGTTTGGTCATGAAAAAGGCTCGTTTACGGGAGCTCATGAAGCCCGCAAAGGATATTTTGAAGAAGCCAACAAAGGCACCATTTTTTTGGACGAAGTAGCTGAGTTGCCCCTTGGCACTCAAGTGCGCTTGCTGCGTGTATTAGAAACAGGAGAGTTTATCCGTGTAGGATCCTCTAAAGTGATCAAAACAGATGTTCGCGTAGTTGCGGCCACTAACGTAGATTTTAGCTCTGCTATACAAGCTGGCAAATTCAGAGAAGATCTCTACTACCGTTTAAGTCAGGTGCCTATTTATATGCCGCCGCTTAGAGAGCGTAGAGAAGATATATTGCTTTTGTTTCGCAAGTTCACTACCGACTTTTCTGAAAAATATAGAATGCCCGTATTGAGTTTGACCTCCGATGCGGAACAAATACTGACCAATTACTCTTGGCCCGGTAATGTTCGTCAATTGAAGAACATCACAGAGCAGATGAGTGTATTGGAGCAAAACCGCACCATTACAGGCGATAGCCTTGTGCGCTATTTACCCCATGAGTCTTTTTCATCGAAACCTGTTTTGATGAATGCCCCTGGAAAGCAGGATTTCAACGAACGAGAGATCTTGTACAAAGTGCTTTTCGATATGCGCAACGATATTACTGATTTGAAAAAATTAGTGATGGGGATGATCCAATCGGGGGGCAACTTCATTCACAATCCAGAGAATGAGGAGTTGTATGAAAAGATTTTTTCTACCGAAACACCCGAAATTCAGCATTCTACCGTTCCTGCCAACAACTACATACAAATACCCTCGAGCGTTCCTGCCGGTACCACTACCGTGGTGAATGCGCAAAGCGATCATCATGAAGAAGTTGAAGAAACACTTTCACTCACTGATTCAGAAAAGGAATTGATCCGCCGCGCCCTCACCAAGCATAAGCACAAGCGTAAATATGCTGCACAGGAATTAGGTATATCAGAACGAACCCTTTATCGCAAGATCAAAGAATACAACTTGGGCAAATAGTGCCATGAGAACAAGGCTAACCGCCATATCACTGCTTTTCATTCTGCTTATCGCAGCAGGATGCAACGTGCGTTATTCCTTTACGGGAGGGCAGTTTAGCGGTGCCAAAACATTCTCTGTCGATTTCTTTCGTCCACAAACCGCCTTGGCTAGTCAGTCATACGCCCAGCAGATGACCGAGTCGCTAAAAGATTTTTTATTAGCGCAGAGCCCCCTTACCCTGGTAACAAAAGATGGTGAACTCCGCTATCAAGGATTCATCACCGATTATCGCGTGGCACCTATTGCTATTCAAGGCAATGAAACTGCGGGAAAAAGTCGTTTATCCATTACGGTGAAGGTGAAATACACCAATACCCTAGAGCCGGATTTGAGTTTTGATAAATCCTTTACCAAGTTTGCTGACTACTCTGCCTCAGAAAGTTTGTTTTCCATCGAACAAGAATTGTGGACGCAGATCAACGAACAATTGGCTCAAGAAATTTATAACGCGAGCGTAGGAAACTGGTAATGAATAAAGACCTGATATATCAAGCCATTGAAAATCCCGCGGCCTTGAGTCAGCTGAGTACAGCCGATCTCGAGCGTCTTACGCGCGAGCATCCTTGGTTTTCGACCGCGCAGGTTCTTTTAGCCAAAAAATACCGTGAGGGAAACGATTACCGTTTCACCGATCAATTGCATACCGCGGCCATGACGAGTTTTAACCGTCGTGTCCTGTATACCTTTTTGAAAAAGGAACAGACCGCTTCTGCCCTCGAGCTTACGTTAGAAAAAACGAGCCCCGTTGCTGAAGCACCCGTTTCAACTCCAAATCAGGAAGAAGCGCCACTTGCAGCAATCGAAGCAACTACACCAAGTACCTTATCTGAGCCTCAAGAGGCGCATGACGTGGATGATTTGTTGGAGCAGCAAGAGGGATTTTTTGAGTTCTTCTCGAATACTTCAACTGCTCCATTGAGCGATCACTCGTTAAGTGACTTGGCAGAAGCAGTGATGGACGAGCCCGCCCATGCCGTAGCAGCTAAAGAGGACTTGCCTGTAATGCCAGTTGTAGAAGCGCCTTCGGCAGTTGAAACGCCCGCTGCTCAAAGCGAAAGCACGCCTACTTCTCCAAAAATTCAGTTGGTGGAGATGGATGATCTTGACCGAGATATACTAGTTACGGCCCTCAACAAAAGCATTGAGTTAGAAGTAAGTGAAGAAGCCGATGAAGAAGGAGCGGGTGAAGCCCTTTCTTCAGAAGTAGACCCATCTGCAGAAGTAACCGATCCATATACGCTGTGGTTGATGCAGCGCGCAGGGCAGTTGGGCTATGCCGGAATGAAGGCGCCTGCGGAAACCGATGCTTCAGCTTCAGAGGAAGAAATAGAAGACACCGAAGAAGAGTCCCTTTCCTCTGCTAAAGAAGAAACCCAAGGTATATCTCATGGCATGCAGCGTCTGAGCGGTCTAAACAAAAATGCCCATCAGAAAGATCTCATCGATCGATTTATACGCACCGAGCCGAAAATCACGCCCGGCAAGGCTTTGGATTACAGCGGCACCATTTTGGGCAAAGAAAGTTTGGAGGATCATGGCGGTTTAGTAACCGAAACGATGGCCAAATTGTATGTGGCTCAGGGTAAAATTGACAAGGCAAAAAAAGCATATAAACGATTAATTGAGTTATTTCCGGAAAAAAGCATTTACTTTGCAACCCAATTAAAAAATTTGAACACTAAAAAATAACCAACAGATATGGCATCTTTCATCATTGTACTTATCGTGATCATCGCTGTTTTACTCGGGTTGATCGTATTAGCTCAAGCACCAAAAGGCGGCGGATTAGCTATGGGCTTTCAAAGCTCAGCGCAAATTAGCGGTGTACAACGTACCACTGACTTTTTAGAAAAAGCAACTTGGTATTTAGTGATTGCCCTATTTGTTTTGAGCATTGTTTCAGCAAGCTTCTACAAAACACGTCAAGAAGAAGAAGGTGGAGGAACACCACAAACAGAGCAAACTGAAAATGGAGACCAAAACGGTGGCGAGCAAGCTCCTGCTGAAGGTCAATAATCAGTCGATCTGACAAAAGATAACTTTGAAAATGTCAGTGTGTCGTTCACACTGACATTTTTTTTTGATCTCTGACAAATTATACCAAAACCGAGCTATGGCACAGTAAGTGACCATGGGGGGCCAAACAAAATCAAAATCATTCAGACAATGAACTTCAACTTTATCCCAGTTGCAGGAACCAAAAACCGCGTAATTGTGGAACCCGCTCCTGCCGAGACAAAAACAGCATCGGGCTTGTACATTCCTGATACAGCTCAAGAGAAGCCTCAACGTGGCACCGTAATCTCAGTAAGTGAGAAAGATGAAGATGGCAAAACCCCACAGTTGAAAGCCGGAGATAAAATCATGTTTGGAAAATACTCTGGTACAGAAATCACTTTGGGAGATAAGAACTATCTCATCATGCGTGAATCAGACATTTTGGTAAAAGAAATCTAATCTTTTTTAGACCCTACAACTATGGCAAAAGAAATAACCTTTAATACTCCTGCTCGTGAGAAGCTCAAAGCTGGTGTTGATGCTTTGGCAAATGCAGTGAAAGTAACCCTTGGACCAAAAGGTCGCAATGTGGTTATCGACAAAAAATTTGGTGCACCTACCATTACGAAAGATGGTGTATCGGTAGCACGTGAAATTGAATTGAGCGATCCAGTAGAAAACATGGGTGCTCAGATGTTGAAAGAAGTTGCTAGTAAAACAGCGGATATCGCCGGCGACGGAACTACTACAGCTACCGTTTTGGCTCAAGCTATTGTAACAGCAGGACTGAAAAACGTAGCTAGCGGCGCTAACCCAATGGATTTGAAGCGTGGTATCGACAAAGCTGTTGCCGCTATCGTAGCCGAATTAAAATCCATTTCGAAAGAAGTGGGTTCTGATACCAAAAAAATTAAACAAGTAGCTAGTATCTCTGCTAACAACGATGACGCTATCGGCTCATTGATTGCGCTTGCTATGGAGAAAGTAGGTACTGAAGGTGTAATCACCGTTGAAGAAGCAAAAGGCACTGAGACCGACGTAAAAACGGTAGAAGGTATGCAGTTTGACCGCGGTTACCTATCGCCTTACTTCGTTACGAATACAGACAAAATGGAAGCTGAATTAGAGAATGCTCTCATTTTGATCTACGATAAAAAAATCAGCAATATGAAAGAGTTGTTGCCTGTGTTGGAGAAAGCCGCACAAAGCAACCGACCACTTTTGATCATTGCAGAAGACGTAGATGGCGAAGCTCTTGCTGCTCTAGTAGTCAATAAAATTCGTGGTGCCCTCCGTGTAGCTGCTGTTAAAGCTCCTGGTTTTGGCGATCGTCGCAAAGCGATGTTGCAAGACATTGCTGTACTTACTGGTGGCAACGTTATCAGCGAGGAAACAGGTCTTAAACTTGAAAATGCTACGTTAGAAGACCTTGGTCGTGCAGAAAAAATCACCATCGACAAAGAAAACACTACCATCGTTAATGGTGCTGGCGTGAAAGAAAACATCACTGCTCGCATTTCTGAAATCAAAGCTCAGATCGAAAGCACCACTTCTGATTATGATCGTGAAAAACTGCAAGAGCGCTTGGCGAAATTAGCTGGCGGTGTAGCCGTACTTTATGTAGGAGCTGCAACTGAGGTTGAAATGAAAGAGAAGAAAGATCGTGTAGACGATGCATTACACGCTACTCGTGCAGCAGTAGAAGAAGGTATTGTGCCAGGTGGTGGTGTTGCATTGATTCGTGCTAGCCGTGCCTTGGACAACCTCAAAGGCGAAAACGAAGATGAAAAAACCGGTATCGCGATTGTACGTCGTGCTATCGAAGAACCACTTCGTCAAATCGTAGCGAATGCTGGTGGTGAAGGTGCTGTTATTGTTCAAAAAGTTCGCGAAGGTGCTGATGATTTCGGTTACAACGCACGCACAGAAGTTTTCGAAAACTTATTGGCTGCCGGAGTAATTGATCCCACCAAGGTATCTCGTGTAGCTCTTGAAAATGCAGCTTCTATCGCTGGTATGCTATTGACTACTGAATGTGTGATTAACGACATCAAAGAAGACGCACCTGCTATGCCAGCCATGCCAGGCGGCGGAATGGGTGGAATGATGTAATTATCATTTTTATAAGCATAAAAAAAGGCCTCGGCTTAGCCGAGGCCTTTTTTCTTTATTGGATAACAAGTAATCCGTTTTCTTCGTTGATTCTTCGACCTTCGTAGTTCGCATCAACACTTCGCTTTACTTCGCCACTTGGCTTGTAAGAGAGAGAGAGGTCGTTGATTGCGCTGATTTGGAAATGATGAGGCAGCTGCACATTCAGCGGATGCTGATAAAGTACTTTCATTTTTTCACCATAACCTTTCACTTGACTAGCATCGAGTAGAGCGTTATTTGCCTGGGTTGTTTCACCGCGCTTGCGGAAAACCATGGCTAAATGGCCCTCGTGTAATCCTGTTCCTTTATAAGGATTAACGCGCATCAAAGGTTCCCAGCCATTCGCTGAAGCCAATAAAGCCAAGGAATAGGCATTAAAATTACTATTATGGGCCAAGTAAAGCGAATCGTTCCAATCCTTCACGTGATCGATGGTATCTGGCACTTCTACATATAGAAGGCCGTTATCTTTTGACAAGCGAGCTATTTCTTTCAAGAAAATTTCAGGCTCGTAAAAATGCTCCAAAGAGTGAATGCACGTAATAACATCGAACAATTCATCCGTATGGAAATCTTGCCAAGCACCGATATAAACATCCAGGCCCAATTTTACCGCGTACGAAGCGCGCGACTCGTCGGCATCAACGCCTTTGGCGGTTAGACCTAATTCTTCCCATGCTTTTAAACCAGAACCAGGACCGCAGCCTACGTCTAATGCGCGTTTGATTTCAGGTAATTCATTTTTGAAAAAAGTTCCAATTGCTTTATATCGATTGAAACGATCTTCTTCGATAACTGGGTTTATGGGATTGATACCCGCGGCTTGTTGTTCCGCATGGCGAATATCAAAGGCCTTCATGAACCACGCTTCGGTAGGACGCACATTTCGGAAAATGTGTCCACACTGGTTACACAAAGACGTAGCTAAGTAGGTGATTCCACCTTCCACTTTCACATCGCTGATCAATTGAATATCGGAAGAGTGGCACACCAAGCAACTTTCGAATCGTTCGATATCACTTGGTTGAATAGAAAAAGTAATCATAGTTTTATTAAGGTGCAACTATTGTAACGCTCACGAAGCCTTGAGTTGCCCAAGGCCTCAGCTTACACTCTTATTTTTTAATAGCATTCCACGCCATTTCGGCAAAGGTAGCAGCGTCCTTTTTAGAGACTTTTTTGCGTTGAGTAGTCAATTGCATGCGTACGGCTGTCGCAACCGCATTATAGAAATATTCCGCTAACACATCAGGAGAGAGTTTTTTCATCTTACCCGCCTTACTGCCTTCTTTGAAAACATCCATAATGTTTTTTTCAAAAAGGGACTCGACAGCATCGTGTCCAGCAAATGGCGACGATTGGAATTGATCCAAAAAGGAGAATTCCAGTGCGTTTTTAGTCAGGTGTGCATGGAGATCGAGAAACATCAACTCCACCTTTTTAGAAGGCGATAACTTTGAGGTAGCGGTAGCTTCCAATGCCTTTGACATATTTTTACTAGCATTCAAATACAAAGCGATCATCAAATCTTCTTTGCTGGCGAAGTGGTGATAAATAGTACCCACTGCCACTCCTGAAACCGAAGCTAGTTCGGCCATTGGAGAAGCGTGAAAACCTCCATTGGCCACCATTTGCAAGGCCGTTTGCATGACCTTATCTCTTTTTGATAGTTGTTTTTTCATATTCGACCGAATATTCGTTCGAGTCAAATATACATATCTGCCTTTAAATGTGGGCGAAGAAGCCAATATTCTTCTTAAAATTGCATTAAAATAATCATACCATGAGTCTTACTGACCGTATCAATAACGACATTAAAGAGGCCATGAAGGCCGGAGAAAAGGACCGTTTGATGGCCCTTCGCGACATTAAAAGCAAGCTTTTGCTCGAGATGACCAAAGAAGGTAACGACGGTACCGTTGACGACACAAAAGCCATAACCATACTCAACAAGTTGTACAAGCAACGTATGGAATCGATCGACATCTACAAGACACAAAATCGTCCAGATTTGATTGATGAAGAAATGAAACAAGCAGCCGTTATTCAAGCTTATTTGCCTGAGCAAATGAGTGCAGAAAAACTAGCTGAAGAAATCAGTGCCATCATTGCACAAGTTGGTGCAAGTTCTCCTGCCGATATGGGGAAAGTAATGGGAGTAGCGAGCAAAGCGCTTGCGGGCAAAGCCGATGGCAAAGCCATTAGCGAAATGGTAAAACAATTGCTTTCAAAATAAGTGATATGCTCCCCATCATTGGCAGAAGAGAGTACGTGCATTTGCCTGACTTGTGCAGCAAAGCCGTAGAAGCTAAAATTGATACCGGTGCCTTCCGCACGGCCATTCACTGCGAACGATGTGAAGAAGTAGAGCGCGATGGCAAGACAGTATTGATGGCCACTCTCAACCTTGATGGCCGCGGCAATCAAACGCACTATTTTGAACGGTACCGCCTCCGCACTATACGCAATAGTTTCGGTCAAACAGAACAGCGTTACTGTGTGCGCACTACTCTCAAAATAGGACGAAAAAGAATCGTATCCGATGTATCTTTAAGCGACCGTTCAGGCATGAAGTTTCAAGTATTGATTGGTCGAAAAACCATCGGGAAAAAGTTTCTAGTAGATGTAAGTACTATACATCTCCTACGAAAAAAATAAAATCAAAAAAAACCGAACTTTCGTTCGGTTTTTTCTTTATACATTCTTTTCAATATACTTGATAATCTGTGCAGCAATGTCTTTTCCTGTTGCTGCTTCAATGCCTTCAAGTCCTGGACTGCTGTTGACTTCTATGATCAGTGGTCCTCTGTCCGACTGGAGCATATCGACACCAGCAATTCCTAGTTTCAGCGCATTAGCGGCTTTAATTGCCGCCAATTCTTCCTCTGGAGAAAGTTCGATCACCTCAGCTGTTCCGCCGCGGTGCAGATTTGATCTGAATTCACCGTCTTTCGCTTGTCTTTTCATGGCGCCAACTACATGACCATCGACCACAAAAGCTCTGATATCTGCGCCTTTCGCTTCTTTGATAAACTCTTGAACGATCACGCGAGCTTTCAATCCGTTGAAAGCTTCTACCACAGATACGGCGGCCTTTTTATTTTCTGCCAAAACAACACCCAGCCCTTGAGTTCCCTCTAGCAATTTAATGACCACAGGCGCGCCACCTGCTTCTTTGAGTGTTTTTTCAACGTCGCGAGAATAGTTGGTAAATACCGTTTTAGGAAGACCCAATCCTGCCCGTGAAAGAATTTGCAAACTGCGCAGCTTATCACGTGAACGCACCAAAGCTTGCGACTCTACTGCGCTAAACACATGCATCATTTCGAACTGACGGACCACCGCTGTTCCATAAAAAGTGACCGACGCACCAATACGCGGAATGATCGCATGAACATTGGTGATCTCTTCACCATTATAAATGATTTTCGGGTTCTTTTTTTCGATCACCAAATTACACTTCAAGTGATCGAGTACTCGAACATGGTGACCTCTTTGCTCGCCCGCTTCTACTAGGCGACGCGTGCTATATAACTTGGGATCTCTAGAGAGAATAACAAGATTCATGGTAATGCTTAATAGGGTATGAAGATAAAGCGGGAAAGTTTACCGAAACGTAAAATTATTGAGAATAATTTATGCCTGTTTATTCAATTGGAACAATGTTAAATTGGCCGCAATAGCCGACTCATTTTCGGCAATTTCTTTGCCTCTCCATCCCGCCTTTTGGATCATTGTATCGTATTCCGATTGCCCCATTTGAGCGCATTGATTCAGCACTGGAGCAAACACGTCCTTTTTTAAGGGCAAAACCCAACCTGCTCCTTTTTCGGTCAAATCTTGCCAAGGCGTTTGATCAGACACAATAACAGGCGTGCTGTGTAGTAAAGCCTCGGCTATGGCGTGTCCGAAATTCTCGCCTCGTGTGGGCGCAAAGAGGAAATGAGCTTCGCGCAATAAATGAGGAATACGCTCCGGTTGCACCTCGCCCTTCCATGAAATAGTGGCGTTGGCAATGGTGCTGGCCAACTCTTGACAGTTTTTAAAAAACACTTCATTCTGCTGCACCCCGTAAAAATCCACGTCAAAAAACAAGGAGGGATCCGTTTCTTTTAAAAAGAGAAGTGCCTCCCATATTCCCTTTTCAGGACTAATGCGTGCAATACTCAACAACTTCACTTTACCTATCTCCTTCTTTTTTTCTACCGAAACAGAACTATGGATACTACTTAAGTTTGGAGCTATGCGCACCAAGCATTTTTTACCATAATGTCTTTTGATCTCCAGCTCTTCCGTTTCATTGGTAGCGTGCCAGGTGATCTCATTAAAAAGTCCCATCCACCTACTCATGTAGAGGAAAATTTTCTTTTTGCCTGACTTTTCTGCCAAAGCACTAGGCTTGAGCATACCTCGAGGAGCGAGAACAATTTTTTTAGCTAAACCCAAAGAGCGACAAATGCGCAATGGACTTAAGGTGAAGGTGAAACTAAACAACGAGTTAAAGTAAATTCGGTGATATTCTTCACCGCGAATAATGCGCTCCATCACCTTTTCATTGGCACCTTCCCTGCTGCAGTAATACACCCTAACCCGATCAGAAAATTGCACCCATGAATCTGCCTCTATACCTGGATAAGGATCTATAGATTGGTGATCAAAAACACTGGTCACAATATCAAACTCCACGGGAATACGCTCCACCAAATTTGCAATACTCCGTATAGGCCCACCCGCTTTGAAGCCCGGTAGAAACCAATCTGTAAAGATTAGGATGCGCTGATTTGATGGAGTATTCATCAATCGGAGACTTCTTGTTTTTTCAACCAAAAACCTAGAACTACCAATGGCCAAATCCGCGACCAGGATACCATTGGGTCATTATTCAAAAACCCATTCCACATGAGTTCCAAAGCACGCTCATCAAAGGACTTCAATCCTTTGAGATAAGCCAATTGCTCTTCACAAAAAGATTTTAGATCTTCTTTCATCCATTTTGCCCAAGGAAACGTGAAGCCCATTTTTGGTCGATCAATAATTTCTCTCGGAATCAAATCACCAACTGCGTCGGTGAGCAATTGTTTCGGTGAGTGCGGATATTTCATCTCATCATTCACTCCTAATATGAGATGAACCAAGCGATGATCGAGGAAAGGAACACGCACCTCCAGAGCATGCGCCATACTCATTTGATCCGTATCTCTCAGCAGTACATTTTGCATGTAGGTTTGCATCTCTAGCACACTTACTTTTGACAATAGTGGTAAATGCTGTTGCCCCACTGCGGCGGCTAGCTGCGCAACTACGTTAGGCGAAAGAGCTTCGCCATGAAGCAAACTACTTATTTTTTTATCCATCAAAATCTGTCGCACCAAGGGATAAGCATGGGCCACGTCTAATGATGGTTGACTCAGGGTTGCTTTAATTTTTTCAGCGGCTAGCGAGGGTTTCAACTTCAAAAGTGCTGAACCGGCCAGGCTTCTTAGCGCTTGCGGAGTGCTGTTTAGCCAAGCCTTATTTTCCAACTCTTTCATTCGCTTGAACACATCATAACCAGCGAATAACTCATCACCACCGAGGCCAGAAAGAGCCATCTTAACACCTGCTTTTCGGGTAGCGCCGCTTACCACGTAAGTATTAGGACCATCACCACTTGGATGATCCATCGCATTTAAGGCCTCTGGAATAGTTTCTAAAAAATGTTCGGCATGAACGCGTATTTCATGATGCGCAGTATTGAATCGGCGGGCGATTAATTGCGAATAGGGACTTTCATCCCATTGTTTTTCATGAAAAGTGATGGCGAACGTATTGACCTGCTTTGAGGCCACTTTGGACATGAGTCCCACGATGATACTTGAATCGATACCTCCCGAAAGAAATGCACCAAAAGGAACATCAGCTCTCATGCGCAGTTGAACAGAAGAAAGCAATGTATCTTCAATGGTTGAAAGCAGTTGCTTCCGCGGCAATTCGTTTACCGGGGCATCTTCCATTTTCCAATAATGCACAAGCCGTTCTCCTTGGCTACTTAACTCCAAATAATGTCCGGGCATGAGCATGGTAACACCCTCGATAATCGTATTCGGAGCGTGCACTGTTTGATAACGCAAATAATCATGCAAACCAGATTTCGAAAGTTTTTTATCTACCCAACCCGATTTCAGAACAGCTCGTATTTCAGATGAAAATAATGTTCCCTTCTCGGTGCGGGCGATGTAGATTGGTTTGATACCCATTCTATCTCGCACTACGAAAGCTTTTTGGGCATCGTTGTCCCAAAGAACAAAAGCGAACATTCCAATAAACCGATGGATAGCTTCTATGCCCCATTCCTTGTAAGCCGCTAACAAAACCTCTGTATCAGTGCCTGTATGAAAAGTATATTTAGCACTCAGCTCTTGTTTCAGTTCAAGATAATTATAGACCTCCCCATTAAATACCATTACCAGCTTGCGGTCTTCACTAAAGAAGGGCTGATGACCAGCAGGAGAAGTATCGAGAATAGACAATCGGCGATGTCCAAGAGCGATGAGGTCATTGAACCAAACACCATCAGCATCAGGACCCCGATGAGCAATCGCAGCGTTCATTGAACGGATGGTATTTTCTATTCCGTTCGTTGACTGAGGTTTCCAAATAGCATTAATTCCGCACATAGGAACGATAGTGTTCAATTACTTGTAAAAGGCCCTTTTCAAGAGCAATCAGCTCTTTTCCTAAAACAGCTTTCATCTTTGAATTATCCGGTTGTCTTCTTGTCATATCCCCTTCTTCTAAAGCAGGAAGGTGAATGATGGATGAATTTGATTCTGCCAATCGAATGATCGTTTGGGCTAACTGCAGCACAGTAGTTTCCACATCTGAGCCCACATTAACTATATCATTCACCCACTTATTTTCCTCGAAAGCCTTTACGGTAACTTCAATATTATCGTCGATAAAGCAGAAGGTCCTTGTTTGTTGACCATCACCGTAAACCGTTATTTCTTGATTATTCAAAGCAGCACGAATAAAACGAGCGATCACAAAATCTTCGCTTTGAAAAGGACCATAGGTATTGAAAAAACGAAACACCGTATAATTCAATCCGAACTCTTTGTGATAAGACCTTAAAAAAGCCTC
>JBDKGH010000151.1:0-37852 GCA_039798265.1 Bacteroidota bacterium
GCTTTCCATTTCATCGCATCCAAATCGCCTACCAAGGTGGTGTTCACATAGTCATCTTCCTCCTTTGCTGGACCATAGATGTAAGTAAAACCATCATACACAAAAATGCTATTGATTGCCCAGGCTTGATTGGGGCTTTTCACCGGCGTTCGCTGCACGATATCAGCATCATTTTCTAACAGCAGGTAGGTATAATTCCCCGGTTCGGGATCAGCTACTTTTTTCATGCCTTGTCCACCCATAGGGGCGAACACCAAAGCCAATTGACCCTGCGAAATATCATCCGCTTCTTCATCAGCTTCGTCGCTATTGCTCACTACAAGACTTGACACTATACTCTGTGGAAAATCGAATTTAAACTCCGTTGTCTTCACCACATCTAGGTTGGGATCAATCACCAAAGCAGAGAAATTTTTATAGGTCGCCCAAGGATCTGCTGTTTTCCCTTTTTGTTTTTCCCCAACAATAACGAGTACCTCACCTGTTTCATCATTCTCTGCTTTGCGATGCAGGTAGTATTTATTTCCCTCATCGTTTTTTGGTTTTACCTTCTCGAGCAGTTTGACACTCTTATCATAGCCGCCCCAAAACCAGTTCCAACTGTAAGTCACCAATTTTCGTTTTAAGACTAATGTCCCCACCAAATTGGCCTCCACGCTGATGGCTTCAATTTGATAGGTTTCGCCCTTATACTTGAACCATTTGTATTTGGTGCGCGCTTTTTCAAACTCTAGTTCTTCTGTTTTAAGCTCTTTAAAATTAAACTCGGTGTCAAAAACGTAGGTTTCGAATTTGGCCACGCGGTCGTTACTTTTCGTGCAATAAGTCATTTCTACAATGCCTTTTACTTCGTCGATATGGATATCTCCTAAAAAGCCGCGATTGGCCTTTCCAGAAATTTCATAGGTTTTTTCCAAACTCAACTGCTGTGCAAAAAGCGGTGTACTGGCCATCAAGGCCGCGCACAGAATGAATAAAATCTTTTTCATGGGTAAGGTGTGTTAATGATCACAAATCAATCCCTTTGGGCCTTCGTGGCTATACGGTAAATCCCCTATTTTATCCCTTTGCCTTTAGAACATTTGGCAATGAAAGCAGCATGAAATGTGTATTTTTACCTCATGAACATTTTGGTAACCGGAGGAGCTGGTTTTATTGGCTCGCATGTCGTACGTCTTTTGGTAAAAAAATACCCAACGTACACCATCGTCAACTTTGATGCCTTGACTTACGCGGGCAATTTGGCCAATTTGAAAGATGTGGCTGATGCTCCGAACTATCATTTTGAAAAAGGCGATATCTGTGATCCCAATCGTGTAGCTGAAGTATTAGAAAAACACACCATCACACACATACTCCACCTGGCCGCTGAAAGCCATGTAGACCGCAGCATTACGAACCCCTTGGCCTTTGTTCAAACCAACGTAATGGGCACGGTCAATATGCTTCACTGTGCTAAGCATTTCTGGAAAGGTAATTGGGCGAATAAACGTTTTTATCACGTTTCCACTGACGAGGTATTCGGTTCATTAGGTGCCGACGGTGCCTTTTCTGAAAGCACTGCTTACGATCCACACAGCCCCTATAGCGCGAGCAAGGCATCAAGCGATCATTTCGTAAGAGCCTATCATGATACCTACGGTATGCCCGTGGTGATTAGCAATTGCAGCAATAACTTCGGTACCCATCACTTCCCCGAAAAGTTGATCCCTTTGATGATCAATAACCTTCGCCACAAAAAACCCTTGCCTGTATATGGTAAAGGAGAAAATGTGCGCGATTGGCTTTGGGTAGAGGACCATGCAAGAGCCATTGATACCATTTTACACCAAGGCAAAAACGGTGAAACCTACTGCATTGGCGGAAATAATGAGTGGAAAAACATTGACCTCGTTCATTTGCTTTGCGAAATAATGGATGATCGAATGCAACGCCAATCGGGTGAATCAGCCTCTTTAATCACCTATGTAACCGATCGTCCGGGTCATGATTTGCGTTATGCCATTGATGCCAGTAAGCTGCAAAACGAATTGGGTTGGAAACCCACCCCAGACTTCCGTGCGGCGTTAGAAGCTACTGTAGATTGGTATCTCACCAACGATGAGTGGGTAGAGGCTGTTACTTCGGGTGAATATCAAAAGTATTATGCCGAACAGTATGCCACTCAAAAGTAGTGCTTACCTTTGAGCCTACTAAACCCATGAGCCTTTTCAAAAAACTCTTTTCTCAAAAAGAAAAGCCACTACCTGAGCCCATATCCTATGCCGATGTGGTGGTGGACATGCATTCGCATTTTATTCCCGGAATAGATGATGGAGCTCCCACGGTAGAAGCCTCCTTGGAGTTATTGAAAGCCATGCATGACTTTGGGTATAAAAAGGTCATCACCACCCCGCACGTGTACACCGACCTGTATAAAAACACACCCGAAACAATACTTGGTGGTTTGGCTGCAGTAAAGGAAGCACTGAAGCAGCAAGATTGGTCCATTGAAATAGAGGCCGCGGCAGAGTATTTTCTCGATGAACACACAGAAAATTTGATTGAGAAAAAGGAACTGTTGACCTTTGGAAACAACTACGTGTTATTCGAAATTTCATTCGCGGCAGAGCCTGCCAATCTTGGCCGTGGCATTTTCAATATGCATTTACAGGGCTACAAACCCATTATCGCCCACCCCGAGCGCTATGACTACTGGCACGGAAATATGTCCAAATACGAGTCGCTCATGGACAAAGAGGTGCTCATACAGATCAATATCAACTGTTTGACCGGTCAATATGGTCCAGGGGCTAAAAAAACCTGTGAAAACTTGATCGACGCGGGAATGGTGAGTTTTATTGGTTCTGACTGTCATCACCCTGGGCACATTAACTTGATGGAAGCCGCTCGCACTCAGCCCTATTTGAAAAAAATCATCGAATCAGGCAAGTTGCTGAATGCCTCATTGCTCCAATAAATGGGGTTAAAAAAGAACAAAATCACTCTATTAATGTTATTCACGTGAGAAAAATCAAAGCGCTACAACTTTGATTCCTTTACTTTTGCCCCGAAAATTTGTGAAACCGACAAAATGATCGAAACCGATATTATCATCTTAGGAGCTGGCCCATGCGGACTCTTTACCGTATTTGAAGCAGGACTTCTAAAACTCAAATGTCATTTGATTGATGCTTTGCCTCAAGCAGGTGGCCAACTTACCGAAATTTATCCGAAGAAGCCTATCTATGATATTCCTGGATTTCCAGAAGTATTGGCTGGCGAATTGATCGATAATTTGATGCGCCAAGCAGAGCCCTTTAAGCCCGGCTTTACGCTAGGTGAACGTGCAGAAAAAGTAGAACAAACAGAAGATGGAAAGTGGATAGTAACCACTAGCCGCGGCACACAACATAAAGCGCCAGTAGTAGCTATTGCCGGTGGCCTTGGCTGTTTCGAGCCTCGCAAACCGCCTATCGCCAATATTGGTGATTTTGAAGATAAAGGCATCGAGTACATTGTGCGCGATCCTAATTTCTACAAAGGCAAAAAAGTGATCATCAGTGGTGGTGGTGACTCCGCTCTTGACTGGTCTATTTTCTTAGCCAACGGAGTAGCCGATCAAGTAACCTTGATTCACCGCAGTAAGAGTTTCCGTGGTCACCCTGATAGCGTGCAGAAAGTACTCGACATGTCAGCTGCTGGCAAAATCAATTTGATTACCGATGCCGAAGTAATAGGTGTAAATGGCGAGGACAAATTGCGCAGCATTAAAGTACAGCACTTACCCGAAGGTGAAAGCACATTAGAAACAGACCACTGGTTGCCGCTCTTTGGATTATCTCCGAAACTCGGTCCATTAGCTGAGTGGGGACTGAACATCGACAAAAACTCGATAGAGGTAAATACCTTTGACTATAGCACCAATATTCCCGGTATATATGCCATCGGTGATATCAATACTTACCCTGGTAAACTGAAACTCATTCTATGTGGATTCCATGAAGCAACATTGATGGTTCAAAGTGCCTTCAAACGCATTTATCCCGATAAAAACTACGTTTTGAAATACACCACTGTAAACGGTGTTCAAGGCTTCTAATCGTTACGCTCACTACTATGGATAATATCATTAAAGTAACCGTTGTTGACCGCCAAGGCGAATCACACGAACTCGATGCACCAACGGACATCAATATGAACATGATGGAGTTGTGTAAGAGCTACGAACTCCCAGTAGAAGGCACCTGCGGCGGAATGGCCATGTGCGCTACATGTCACATGTACATTTTATCCGACCATTCTCTCCCCGAAAAAACCGACGATGAAGAAGCTATGCTCGATCAAGCCTTTTTCGTTCGCGGAAATAGCCGCTTAGGCTGCCAAATACACCTCACCAACGAACTCGATGGATTGAAGGTGCAGTTAGCGGAAGTCGGCAGTTAATTATTAATGATTAATGATCTTTAAAAGATAAAGGCGATGAGTGATCATCGCCTTTTTTTATGCTTTTACATTTTTATCATTCTATCATTTTATCATTCTATCATTCTATCATTCTATCATTCTATCATTCTATCATTTTAATGGCTAATTCAAAATGATTTTTTCTGAATGAAGGGTTCCATTTTCTGACCATGTGATGAGATAAATTCCGCGGGCGATGTCGCCGACAAACAATCTGTTTCCTTCTGCTCTTTTTACTGTGCGCTGGCCTTGAATACTGGTAAGTGTAACGGTGCTCACGTGATCAGGAAGAGTGATCCATAACTCTGCTGGATTCGGAAATACACGCTGAATGGGTTGAGATAGTTCATCCGTATTTACAGCAAGCAAGCGGTATTCGCAGTCCAGTTCAATATCACAAATGTGATGCGATAAAAAGTTGGTGATGATCGAAAGTGTCGTATCGTAATAGGCGATATTCGAAACGTGAGGCACGTGGTCCTGACCTTCGTAAATCTCGAAGCAATGTTCGAGTCCTATTTCATCCATTTTTTCATTGATGGAATTACTTCCGTCCACTTCTGTAACGGCAACTACACCAAAAGCATATTGCATATCGCTGCCAAATGGCACTGTATTGTCGTTGGTTCCATGAAACAATAAACATGGCTCATCGTCTGCCTGAATCCACGCTGTATCGCCTATTGCGCCAGCCACAGAAAAGATGGCATTAACCTGAGAAGAGTATCCTGCATTGCCACTTTCACCCTCTATACCTCCGCTAATACCTGGATCACTCCAGTTTAGGAAAGAAGGAATTTCTGCTTCTTGATCTAAATAGGCATGATGCAATGCAATATATCCGCCCGCACTTACACCACCGAGGTATATTTGATTAGGATCAATGTTAAAGGTATTACCATTTTCTGCCGCATTTTTTCTAAACCAACGAATCGCCGCTTTCATGTCTTGTGTACCGCGCATAACAGCCGCCGTCATAGGACCGGAAAGATCTGATGCCAAAGGCCATCCCAAACGATAGTTGATGGATGCCACCACATATCCCATTTTAGCAAGATCAGTGCACATAGGTACTACATCTGTTCCATCTGAACTTCCGCCCACAAAAAAACCACCGTGAGCAATCATTACCAAGGGTCTGTCCACTTGTGCATCGCCTGTAGGTTGATAAACATCCATGGTTAAAACTTGCGCTGCGCCTTGATACGTGAGGTTGTTGCCGTATTCAACACCAATAGTGGTGGTCACTTCGGCAAATTGAAATTCACGATAGCGTTCGTTTTCACATTGTGCAAAAACAGAAAAAGAAAGGCCAACACCTAATAAGAGTAGTAGAAGTCTCATGGGTTAAAGTTTGCCCACAAGGTAGAAAAAAGATCTTACTTTCTATTGATCAATTACAAATATGACTTAACAAAAAACCCACAAGTAGATGGGATTTTAGCTCTAGATCAATTCTGTCTTGGCTGTTATATTGACGGCCTCTACCTCCCTGATTTGGGGTACAGCCGCCTTAATCGCTCCCTCGACTCCCGCTTTCATGGTCATAATACTCATGGAGCAAGATGAACATGCGCCGTGAAGCTCAACGCGAGCTACGAGGTCGTCGGTGACTTCGATCAAAGAAATACCGCCTCCATCGGCCTCGAGGTAAGGGCGAATATTCTGAAGAGAGGCGTCTACTTTATCAAAAAGTTCGTGGCGATTCATCATGCTTCGGTTGCGGTTGGCTGCGGTTTTGGGCGAAATGGTAACATTCTCATTTCGCGCTCAAAGTTAGCAACAATTTCATCAATCCATTTCATAGAAGGTGTTTCCTCTTGCAAAATTGCGGGTCGGCCTGCATCACCCGCTTCACGTATGCTTTGAATAAGCGGTAAATGGCCAAGGAAAGGTACTTTCAAGTCTTCTGACAGATTTTTCACTCCCTCTTTACCAAAGAGGTAATACCGGTTGTCAGGTAATTCCTCTGGGGTAAACCAAGCCATATTTTCCACCATCCCGATAATCGGAATATTGATGGCCGGCAATTGGAACATCGCAATTCCCTTTCGTGCATCGGCCAAGGCTACTTCTTGAGGAGTGCTTACAACAACCGCTCCTGTCAAAGGAATGGTTTGCATGATCGACAAATGAATATCACCTGTTCCTGGAGGCAAGTCTACCACGAGGTAATCTAAAGCTCCCCAGTGGGCATCGTTGATCATTTGATTCAAGGCTTTATTAGCCATAGCTCCGCGCCAAACAATAGCTTGATTCACATCTGCGAAAAAACCAATCGATAGCACTTTTACACCGTATTGCTCTAGAGGCTCCAATAAACTGCGGCCATCTACTTCAATAACACGGGGTTTATCATGAACCAAATCAAACATGGTTGGAGCCGAAGGGCCGTAGATATCTGCATCGAGTAATCCCACCTTATAGCCTTTGCGAGCCAAGCCCACAGCCAAATTGGCTGAAACTGTGCTCTTTCCAACTCCACCTTTACCAGAGGCAACGGCAATCATATTTTTAACACCAGGCAGCGTTCGGCGAAGTTCCCCTTCCCGCTCATCGCCGCTAATGGCTAACACTTCTGTATCCACTTTCCATTCCTTTCCCAATACACGGTGAATGGCAAACTCACACGCTTCTTTCATGCGCATTTTGGCATGCATAGCGGGATTACTCACGCGAACTTGAAGGACGATGGTTTGATCTTTCACGTCCATCACCTTCACCAGATTCAAGGCCACGATGTCTTTTTTCAAATCGGGCTCTATCACATTCTTCAGGGCTTCGAAGATGGCTTCTCTAGAAATACTCATATCTTTTTTCTTAAACCACATGACCGCAAAGGTCGCATGAAATTCACTCTCAGATCAACAATTTATATCCCAAATTGTTGTAACCTCCAATCTCCCCCACTACTGCTATGAAATCGGCCCTCGTCTGGTTTAAAAGAGACCTCAGACTTCACGATCATGCCCCGCTGATGAAGGCCTGCGAAACCGGTTTGCCGCTCATTCTGCTCTATCTTTTCGAACCATCGTTAATGGCACATGGTACGTGGGACAAACGACACGAGCGATTTATTTGGGAAAGTTTGATAGATATGCAAACTCGTCTTGCGGAAAAAGGGCATAGAATAATTGTGCTACACATGGAAGCAGACGAGGCCTTTGAGTTGATCTGCACACATACCGAAATAGAAGCTGTTTACAGTCACGAGGAGATTGGAAACGGTCTTACTTTTTTGCGCGACAAGCGCATGAAAAAATGGTTTCAAGCCCGAGGCATTCAATGGATTGAATCGCCTACCAATGGTGTAATACGCGCACTAAAGGACCGCGATGGATGGAACCAACGATGGATGAAAACGATGACACATCCGCTCTTTCATGTCCCTTTTGAAAAAGCACTTCCCCTTTCTGAAACGGTTTATCAGCGTTTAAATCCGTCACCTTGGCCTGAAAAAAAGAAACATTTATTTCAGCCGGGTGGTGAAAGTACCGCCTTCAAGTACTTTGAATCTTTTCTAAACGAAAGACACCGCACTTACGCCAGCCATATATCCAAACCAACCGAATCGCGCACTGCGTGCAGTAGATTATCACCCTACTTGGCGTGGGGAAATTTGAGCATCAAACAAGTGTTTCAGCTCACCACAGTAGCTTCCCATCATGGAGGTCATAAAAAACATCTCGAGTTCTTTCTTTCGCGAATACATTGGCACTGCCATTTCATTCAAAAATTTGAATCCGAAGAACGCATCGAATTCGAAAATCTGAATACTGGATTTAATACGATTCGCACAGAACGAAAAGAAGAATGGATTGAAGCGTGGAAAACGGGCACTACGGGCATTCCGCTTATCGATGCATGCATGCGCTGTGTAAAAGAAACAGGATACCTCAACTTCCGCATGCGCAGCTTATTGGTTTCCTTTTTAACTCATCATCTCTGGCAGCCTTGGCAAAGTGGCACGCACCATTTAGCGCGCTATTTCCTCGACTACGAACCGGGCATTCATTATCCGCAATTTCAAATGCAAGCTGGAACGATGGGAGTAAACACGCTAAGAATTTATAACCCCACAAAGCAAGCAAGGGATCATGATCCTGACGGATTATTTATAAAAAAATGGGTTCCCGAATTGGCGCAACATCCAAAGGAATTTATTCATGAACCATGGCTTATGACAGGAATCGACCATAGTTTTTATGGCACAAAAAAAGATGCATATCCCACACCGATCGTAGACATAGAAGAACGAGCAGCGCATGCGCGATTGCACTTATGGACAACCAAACGAAGTGATGCAGTGAAAAGTGAAGTTCCTGCTATTTTGAAAAAACATACCCACCGAAAATCGGATCAAGAACTGCCCTTTTAGTTCTGTAGGTCCAGTTCAATCATTGGATCCCAAAAGACCTTTTTGAAATCTTGTACTTGGTCTTTCTTCACCTTTACACCTTCTTTTTCTAGCGCTCTTTGCATATATAAGGGATCAGGAAAAGCGAGCTTGCCTGTAAGAACACCGATACGATTAACCACCCGATGAGCGGGCACTTCTTTTGGAGCATTCTTCATAGCCCAGCCCACCATTCGGCTGCTCATTCCCGTGCCTAAATATTTCGCAATTGCACCGTAAGAGGTCACTCGTCCCTTCGGAACAAGTTTCACAATTTCATAAACATCAAGGTGAAAGGACATACCTATTATTTTCTTCTAGATCGAAAAAACGCTTGGAGTAAAGAAACGCACTCTTCTTCCAAAACACCACCTACAACTTCGCACTTGGGATGAATAATACCTTGACCATTTCCTTGATGGGCGCCGAATTGAGAAAAACCACGTTTCTCGTCATAAGCCCCAAAAACTATTTTACCAATACGCGTATTGTACGCACCACCTGCACACATTACGCATGGCTCAAGTGTCACATATAGCGTGCATTCGTCGAGTGACTTACCACCCAGATATTCGGATGCAGCAGTATATGCTTGCATTTCCGCATGAGCCGTAAAATCATGTAAACGCTCTACAAGATTATGTCCCCGTGCAATGATTTGGCCTTGACACACTATAACGCATCCAATGGGTACTTCGTCCATATCCATGGCCACGGCTGCTTCTCGCAAAGCCATTCGCATGAAGCGTTCGTGCTCCTTTTGATCCAATTCTTCCATCGCGGTAAAGGTAGAAGAAATATCAATGATTAATGGCGAGCAGCTTCTCCCATAATGCGATATTTTCTGGAAGTTCTAGCTCTGTTTGCTTCATGAAATGAAATCCCTTTTTGACAGAAAATTCGGCGAGGTATTCCTGCTCGGTTTGACCCGGAGTAGGAATAAATAGTGCTTTTTTATTGAGCGCTTCTAGATCCATCAAGGAAGAATAACCGCTTCGGCAGATGATTAGCTTCGCCTGCAGCAGCGCCGATTTCAATCGAGCATCATTGAGGTGTGAGAAATACTCTACCCCATCTTTTATGCGATGTTCATTTTCTTCCAGCTTACCTGCTACTACCACCAACGGCAAGTGTTTTTTTCTAAAAAAACCTATAACCTTTTGTTCTAAAATGGTTCGTTGTGGCTCCGGACCGCTCAGCACAAGCAGATAAGGAGAAGACAAACGCCACCCTTCCGATTGTACGAGAGAGAAACGCGAAAGAGGCCCGATAAAACGTGCATTTTTCCAGCGCTTATTTTCACATAACTCACCCGACAAGCGAAACTCTTTTTTTACAAAATCAGGGATTCTTACTTCATTATAAGGCTTTGCGAGCTTATAAAGTTGCCTATTCAGATACCAACGCAGCCAAAACGGAGCTCTCAAATTAAGTTGATGAGTAATAAATACCGAATGAACATTCGGTAGGTAACAACCATATCGGTTATCACTGATAATTTCATCGAAACGATACTTTTCATGAACTTGCTGGAGCCATGCATGCTCCTCTTTCACTACTCTGCAAATTTTCGGAATTTGTTTAGCCAAATGAATGGGTAAATCTTGTCCACGTTCAGAGTAAGTGATATTATACCCAGGCAGTCCAACCAAATGCGTGAGATGTGGGAAACGATTTCGAAGAAAGCGCGCAGCATTCCCATCGGAGGCTAGATATACCTGATGGCCTTTGACGCACTCTGCTTCCACCAGAGGAACTATCCGTGTGGCGTGTCCGAGTCCCCAATTTAAAACGCAGAAAAGTACTTTTTTCGGTGAGTTCATCATCACACAAATGACCAATTTTAGCCGTAATGTAAAGGCTTCGTTTTATTTTTGCCCGCTTATGGGTAAAGATAAACTAAAAAAATGGGCCGAAAACAAGGAGTTTGAGCATGTGTTCGAACCGCCTCTATTACCCATTATTCGGGAGGGTCAGTCGTTTTTCATGAAAGGAAAGTGGCATGCCGACTTCTTCAAAAATGAGCACCCCATAGTGCTAGAATTGGGCTGTGGCAAAGGAGAATATACTGTTGGGCTAGCGCGCCGTTATCCTCATTTGAACTTTATAGGGGTAGATGTAAAAGGACATCGCTTTCACAAAGGAGCCAAAGAAGCCCATTTGGAAGGATTAAAAAACGTGGCCTTTCTGCGCACACGTATCGAGTTTATCGAAGCATTTTTCGGTGAAAATGAAGTCAGTGAAATCTGGCTCACCTTTTCCGATCCGCAGCCCCTTGATCACGTTGGAAACCGCCGCATCACATCGAGTTTTTACCTCAATAACAAGTACCGAAAATTCTTAAAGAAAGACGGGATTTTACATATCAAGCATGATAACGATGGAGTTTATGACAAGGCCTTAGCCGAACTTCCTGCTGCCAATTGTACCATACTTACCCATCACCGCGATATCTATGGAGAATATATGCTCACACAACCAGAGGATGTTCAAGATATTCTGAACATACGAACGTTTTACGAGCAAATGTGGTTAGAAAAAGGAAGGAAAGTAAAATATGTAAAAGCGGTAGTGCACTAAACACCACCGCTTTTTTCTTTTAACGAAGAATCATGATGCTGCCTTCTTTCTCGATCTTTTCAGTAGTAGAAGCGGCTGCCGCTTGTAAACGATAATTATACACGCCATCAGGCAGGAAATATCCCGAGCCTAAACGATCGCCTAACCAAACATCATCCTTGTTGGTAGAGCGATAAACTTCATCACCCCAGCGATCAAAAACGATCAAAGAAAAATCAGTGTCGCGAATATCAGCACCATAGATGCGGAATACATCGTTGATTCCATCTCCATTTGGAGTGAAGGTATTGGGTATATAAACAGCCAAAATATCATTAATAATGACGGTGCCTGTCACACGATTCGTGCAACCATTAGCGTCGGTTACCAAAAGAGAAACCGTGTATTCGCCACCACGATCCATCGGGTATTCCATCACTACATTTTCAATAGAAGTAATGAACGGATTTCCTTCGGTTTCAAATTCCCATTCATAGATAAGCCCGTTCCCTTGGCTATAATTGGTAAAAGTCAATTCTGTATCTTCAATGGTAGTGGGTTGTGGCTCTGCTAACCAACCTGCTGCTGGATTATTAAAGCAGTTAATCACGTCTTCGAAGCTTTGAGAATACAGACAACCACGTGGACTGCGCATGGTGATCTCCACATCATACAAACCTGGATTGGAAAACGTTACCGCAGGATTTGGCACATTGGAGTTATCACCTGAGCTAAAATCCCAAATGATCTCGGTGAACAAAGAAGGATCAGTTGTTAGTGTAAACTGAATAGGCAGTGGACTACAACCTTGCGTAGTATCTGTTTCAAATGTGAAAGGCATGCTTTGCTCTTCGGTAAACAAGAAACAAACCTCGCTATAAGGCGTTTCACAGGCATCTGTCAACCGAACACAAATTGTTCCATCGCCAGAAGGATTATAAGTATAATCGGCTAGATCATCAAGCGTGGCTACGGAGCTACCGTTAAACTTCCATTCAAAGGTGTATTCACCGTTACCACCGATGGCCATCGCATCAAGGTCTATTGACTCTTCAGCGCAAAGAACTGTATCTGTCATCGATGTAACTTCCAGCGGATCATAATAGAATACCCAAACATCAGTGGGAAGAGAAGTACAACCAAGATTATCTATGGCTGTTACCGTGTACATTTGATCAACGCCGGGAGACACGACATTGGTGCTTCCTGTGTAACCATTCGACCAGATATAAGTGAAGGAGTTCGTTGGATCTTGAGCGCAGTAAGCAAAGAGTTCAGCGGTACCTCCAATACAAATCGTCGTATCAGGAAGAGTTTCTACCACTGGAGATTGCACAGCAATGGTAACGGTGGCGCTCAATTCACAAGCATTAAATGTTTGCGTATACGTATAATCGCCAGCTGCATCGGTGTTTGGATCGAAAATATCATCAGTGCCCGAGCCATTTGGTCCTGTCCAAACTCCACCCGGATCAGGATTACCGCCTAACATCCCAAATAATTGAGAAGGACTCGCCGTGGGGCATATATTCCATGTCGCATCTTCACCAGGGTTTGGTAAAGAGGAATCCACAGTTACAAATAAACTATCCATTTGTCCGCAACCTGGATAACCCACAGGATAACCCGTGACGACTACATAACCATCGTTGGCCACATTGGTGAGCATCGGGTTATTGATATCAGGATTCGTCACATAATCTTCGGGCGTCCATTCCCAAGTAAAGGGCATTTGATCGCCGATGATTGTTGCATTCAACTGAATATCTTGACACTCGAAATACACGTCCGGTCCCGCTTCTATTCCAGGAGCGATGAATACCGTAATGGTAATAGTAGTATCGAAAGTGCAACCAAAATCGTTAGTAGCGTAGTACGTATAATCATAAGTACCCGATTCAGGAACATCGATCATGATAAAGTCGCATGAGCCATTATCCTCTGCGATAAATGGTCCTTCCCAATAAGTAGAGTCACACCCAGGACCATACTCAGGGGTAAATGAAATGAGATTGCCATAAAACTGAGGGTTGAAACCAACCGACCAGTCAAAGATGTAGCCATCATCTGCTCCCCACATATCGCAGATTTGAATTTCCCAAGTACCATTTAATGGGCAACCCACCAAATTAGTCCATGGATCTACGGATGCATAAGTACCCGCAGGTAAGGTACCACCAAAGCCCATGTTTGCTACCTCATCAGCCCAAGTTCCCAATGTAGCATCGGGATCCCAATAATAGTCCCAACCCACACCGGGTTCACCTCCGCCCACGGGGCTTGTGTCAATCGGTTCACCTAACCACGTTCCACCCCCACCTTGCTGGTGCACGATCATGGTGTTACCATTAGGACAAATGAAACTAATGGTAATATCTCCCATGAATGAGTGTTCGAAGTTGATGTAGAAATAATCGAGATCTGATGGCTGTGTTATAGTCGCTGTCGGATCAAAATTGGAAAACGTAATTTCATCAGAGAAACACTGAGACTGGTCATCTGGGATGTAAACGAAGCCGCCCAAATCCGCCTGCGGTAGTTCAGTCCATGGTTCGCTGATCCAATAGTTCAAACTATCGCCAACATAAATACTGTCAGGGATGTTGAAGTTCACACCCAAAAATTCTTCTCCACCCACACACAAGTCGAATTCTGGAGAAATCAAACTAAAGTCGGGATAGGTGCTTACCATCACGATGTAATCGGGCAAGTTGGCACTGTTACAATCGTTATTATCGGTCAAATACAATTGAACACGGTATCCGCCGGGCTCGTTGAAGGTATGAGAAACGTTTGGCCAAGAAGTATTATCTGTTGTTCCGTCGTCAAAATCCCAATTGAAACTTTGCAAAGCAGCGCCTCCAAAAAACTGCGAAGCAGCAGCGCTAAAATCAACCGTTTCACCTGGGCAAATTTTAATCGGGCTAGGATCTTCCACTGTATTGATCACCGCAAATGGACGTTCACAAGGAGGACCACAATAAATCTGAGCGCCAAAGTTTCCAGTTACCGAGCCATCTGACCAAAAGTGAACGGTCAACGCTGCTTGGGCATTGGTGGAGGTAATATCGAGTGACTGTAGGTCATTGTATGTAAAAACCCCCATAGAAGGGAACGTAGCATCAGGACCATCGAAGATTTCGAGTGTATCGCCAGGAGCTAGCGCACACACTGCCCAGTACAAGTTGATAATCGTTTCAGGGGCCGGTGCACTAACCGTAATGGTCGCATTCAGGTTATCGGTATAGTTACCTGCACTCATCCCGTTATCTACCAAAAAGCCGGAGCATTGGTTGATGTCCGCGCCAGTGATAGACATTTCCTGTGCACGACTGGCGAAGAATCCAAAAATGAATAAGACAGCGAGTAAATATTTTTTCATCAATTACTTGAGATATAGGGATCTACTTTAAGACCGAAAGTTAACGGATTAAGTTGCATACAACTCACTTTCAGGAGCAAAGTTTTCACCTTTGAAGGGCTAAATTTTCTCGTTAGGGCTATTAATGGCCGTTTTGACCTTAAATTTGCACCTCATTTAACCCAAATCCGGCTTTCCCATTATGCAGCTTCACCTCACCAAAGAACTGCTTGCTAATCTCCGCGACATGATTGCGGACGGGAAAGATACGGCCATTCAAAACATTCTTGTTGATCTACACCCTGCTGATATAGCCGAGCTCATCGATGAACTTCGCGCAGATGAGGCCGTGTATATCTACCGTTTGATGGAAGATGAGCGCGCCGCAGAGGTGATGCTCGAATTGGACGATGATGTTCGTGAAAAACTCCTTTCTAGCCTCACCAGTCGTGAGATTGCAGAAGATCTGATCGAAAACTTCGACTCGGATGACGCGGCCGACTTGATCGCGGAACTTCCCGAGGGCAAACAAGAAGAGGTAATTGCCTTGCTTGAAGACGAGGAGCAAGCCAGCGATATCATCGACCTGATGACCTATGAAGAAGGTACTGCTGGTGCCTTGATGGCCAAGGAAATCGTAAAGGTGAATCAAAATTGGACGGTAGCACACGCGGTGCGCGAAATGCGCCGACAAGCAGAAGATACCGATCAGATTTATACCATTTATGTAGTGGACGATAAAGACTTCTTGCTAGGCACGCTGAGCATGAAGAACATGATTTTCGCCTCTGCTAGTATGCGCACTACGGTTCGTGAACTTTACAAAGACGGAAAAGTACGCACCGTAAAAGTGACCGACTCCGCCGAAGATGTCGCCAATGTGATGAAAAAATACGACTTAGTAGTTGTGCCTGTTGTGAGCGAAGTGGGTATTCTTCTCGGACGCATTACCATCGACGACGTAGTAGACGTTATCCAAGAAGAAGCTGATAAAGACTACGCATTGGCATCGGGTATCTCTGAAGACGTAGAATCGAGCGATGATGTATGGACACTCACACGAGCCCGCTTACCTTGGCTTCTCATCGGTATGGCCGGTGGTATGAGCAGCGCATATGTAATTGGGGTTTTTGATATTACCGAAAATCCGCAGATGGCCATCTTCATGCCGCTCATCGCCGCTACCGGCGGAAATGTTGGAGTACAATCTGCCGCTCTTGTGGTAAAAGCATTGGCCAACCAAAGCGCGTTGGATGGTACCGTTTGGCAAAAACTCGCGAAAGAATTTAGCGTAGGATTGGTGAATGCCTTGATTTGTTCTGCGGTTATTCTATTGGCCAGTCAGCTTTTTCATTTTGATCTAGCACTCAGCTTAACGGCTGCTCTTGCCCTTTTTAGCGTAATCATTTTCGCCAGTTTTACAGGCACTTATATTCCGCTCACCCTTAATAAATGGGGAATTGATCCCGCTTTGGCCACTGGTCCATTTATCACCACTACCAATGACATCATTGGTTTGATCATTTATTTCTCCGTAGGGCATTACTTCATGACGCATTTTTCGGGCTTGCCTCATTCCATTTTCTGATGAAAGGAAAAGTCATTTTCATTGATTCGGTTCACCCGATTTTGGAAGACCAACTCACCCAAGCCGGCTTCCAAATTGATCGTCATTTCAACACACCGCTCAGCGAATTAGTTCCCATTTTACCCGAATATATCGGTTTAATCATTCGTTCGCGTATTCCTATGGATGCGGCCTTTTTTGACCTTGCTCCTAACCTTCGTTTCATCGCGAGATCAGGTTCGGGACTTGAAAACATTGACTTAACAGCAGCTGAAGAGCGAGGAATCGTCGTTTATAGTTCTCCGGAGGGAAACAAAGATGCCGTTGGTGAACATGCCATCGCCATGCTTTTGGCTCTTTTCAATAAGATCATACAAGCAGATGCACAAGTGCGTCAAGGACAATGGCTTCGAGAAGAAAACCGCGGCATTGAATTGACTGGAAAGACCGTAGGAATAATTGGGTACGGACATATGGGAAGTAGCTTTGCTAAAAAACTCAGTGGTTTTGACTGCGAGGTGATCGCCTACGACAAATATCTCAGCTCCTTCCCTACTGCTTTTGCCAAACAAGTTTCATTGGAAGAGCTCTTCGAAAAAAGTGATATCGTTTCAATTCACCTCCCATTAGGTGAAGAAACAAAATACTATGCGGATCGGGTATTTTTTAACTCCTTTAAGAAGCCCATTTATTTCATCAATACCTCTCGTGGCCAACAAGTGAACACTGAAGATCTAGTGACCGCCATGCAAGAAAATAAAGTACTGGGTGCTTGTTTGGACGTATTGGAATTTGAGAAAAAATCACTCGAAGGATTGGATCTATCCACCTTCCCGGCAGCTCTTCAGTACTTAATGACGAGTAACCGCACCATTCTGTCTCCCCATATTGCTGGGTGGACAGTAGAAAGTTACATCAAGCTCTCTTCTGTTTTAGGAGAAAAAATTCTCAAGGATTTTTCGTAGTGCCTTCTGCTATTTCTGCGTCCCAAGCGGCTCGTTGAGCCTTTGTATATTCAGGGTCGAAACGAAGTTCTTTTCCCTTTTCGAAATAGCGACAAATACCTACAGGAACTTCAAATAATTTCCGATCAAAACTAGGTGGCACTTGTTCCATTTCGATGTCCACCACCATGGCAAATCCTCTTTTCCAAACCTTTTCAGGAATATTATGGGTATCAATATCCAATTTTTTCGTGGCGTATCCATCTTTTCTAAAAAACACATGATAGAAATTATCGGGATGCAAAAAGAACTCATAAAAACCTTCTTGTCCAATATTGATGTTATATACCACAGAATCGGCACCGGTGCGAATAATCGTAACCCGGCAAGATGTTTTGGTGGTATCTTGCTTGAGACTGACCATACCCTGCACATATACATCGCGTCCTAGAGAATCCGGTTCAAGCCAATCGGGCATGCCTCCTTGGGCACTAACCAATTGGGTTACGAAGAGTGAAACAATCAAGAAGAATAATCTCATTTTGATCAGTTTATGCATCGAAAAATAAGACTTTTTTTTTAAACCCTAGAATTCAGCCTTTTTTGAGAATTTCCTCATCGACCAAATTTAAACTCACTATCAGCAAGTTCACCTCCCCTCTAGTTGTTCCGCCTTTGCTCTGCGCTTCTTGTATTGACCAGCGATGAAGGATAAAATAACTCCTATTCCAATAAGACCCACAGATCCCCAAATCCAAGAAATTGATTCTTTATTGACCACTAAAAAAACAATCGCCACCAAAAGAAGTGTTCCCACTTCATTCATCAAGCGCAGATAAAACGACTTATAAGCCGCAGGATCTTCACCTTGGCGTTTGAAAATTTTGTGTCCGTAAAACTGATAGATCATCAATCCGAAGATGAAAAACAACTTCAGGTGCATCCACGGTTGACTAAGCCAACCGGGATTTAGGATCAATAACCAAGGACCAAAGATGAGCGTCAAAATACACGAAGGCCAGGTAATGATATACCACAGCCTTTTTTCCATAATGCGATACTGAGTTAGCAATATCGAACGATCTGGCTCGGGTTTAAGAGCAGCCTCCGCGTGGTAAACAAACAGACGAAACATATAGAACAGACCCGCAAACCAGGTGACAATAAAAATGATGTGCAGTGATTTGACAATGTTGTAGTCCATGCTATTTGTTTTCTATTCGAAAAATACACTTATTTTTCAAACAAAGCTTTAAGCTCCGTTGCTTCTTCTGGTTTCATTTTTCCAGCCAAAATCAAGCGAAGTTGACGACGACGCAAAGCACCCTCATAGCGACGAAGTTCTTCTTCACTTTCGGGCGTTACTTGAGGAACGTGTATCGGAGAACCTACCTGATCTACTGCTACAAATGTGTAGATCGCCTCATTGCATTTAATTTTTTCCCCTGTAGTATGGTGCTCCACAAAGATGTCCATAAACACTTCCATAGAAGAAGCAAATGAGCGCGATACCTTAGCCTCGATGATCACAATATCACCTAATTTAATGGGATGCTGAAATGAAACGTTATTGACGGCTGCAGTAACGACTACTCGCTTACACAAGCGGTGAGCAGAAATAGCCGATGCGATATCGAGCCAATTGAGCAATTGACCTCCCATGAGGTTGCCCAGTGTATTGGTATTTTCAGGTAATACGAGATGAGTGGTAGTGGTGAGCGTATCAATGGCTCTAACTGGTTTCATTGCAGAGAAATTTTCCGCGAATTTACGCCGTTCGCGCGCTTATTGAACAGAATTATAAACCTTAACAATCATTGTCACTAACTCACTTTCTGCAATCTGATCAATGCACTTATGATTCATTCCATACTTGCAGCGATTACCCAATTTAGAGCACGGACGCTTTTTACGACCGTATGGTTCTATGATTACAGAACTCGCATGAGGCCTGTAGGGATACATACCTAAACTAGGAGTAGTGCAACCCCACAAGGAAACAATTGGCTTTTGAAAAGCAGAGGCGATATGCATCATGCCCGTATCTCCACAAACCACCAAACGGGCTTTCTTGCTCGCTAAAGCGCTTTGATGTAAGGACAACTTTCCTGTAAAATCAACCACTTTATTTCCCAATTGCTGTGATAGCCATGCGCCATTATCTGCATCTTCTTTTCCTCCCAAAAGCACCACGGGAAAAGGCAATTGAGCGATTACTGCTGCAATTTTTTCCTTACTCATTTGTTTACCTTCATGAGCTGCCCCAATAGCCCATGCCGCATATTCTTCTGTGGGAAAACCTTTTGGTAGCTCTAGGTGCTCTGGTAAAAAATAGTCCAGTCCTTTTCCATCCGATTTGACTTGAAAGGCGCGAAGAGTATCCATATAACGATCAACCACATGCACATCTGGCATGCGGTTGATGCCTGTATTGACCAACAACCACTTTTCAAAATTCAATTTTTTGAAGGTAAATGAAAGACGCTTTAATCCGCGCTTCACTATGCGGCTTCGAATGTTGTTGTGCAGATCGATGACGTAATCAAAATCGAGTTCCTTCAATGCAGGTATAACCTCTTGAATGCTCTGATCCATCACATGAAGTTGATGGATATATGGGTTATTCTCCAATACCACAGAAAACTTCTTCTTCGTAAGCACGTGTACCTCTGCTCCTCCTTCCAATTGTTCGTGCAAGGCACGAATAACCGGAGTGGTTAGCACAATATCGCCAATAGAGCTGAAACGAATAACTAGTACACGGGCCTTAGAACTCATGTGGCGAAATTAAGGAATTTGCCATCTTTGCAACATGAAATGGACGGATACACACGCACACTTGTACCATGAGCAATTTGCAGAAGACCGCATAGCTATGGTTCAGCGCGCAATAGATGCTGGAGTAAGTTATCTTTTTTTACCCAACATCGTAGAGGCTAGCATACAGCCGATGCTCGATTTGTGCGATCATTTTCCCCACCATTGCTTCCCGATGATGGGATTGCATCCGTGTGACGTTAAAGAAAATTACACCGAGTTGCTCGACCGCATGAAGCTTGAGTTTACCAAGCGCAAATACTATGGTGTTGGCGAAACAGGCATCGATTTATACTGGGATAAAACCACACTGGACATTCAGATAAAATCATTTGAAACCCATGTAGAATGGGCAAAAGAGCTTAATCTTCCCTTGATCATTCATGCGCGAGATAGTTTTGATGAAATCTGCAAAGTATTAGACCGCATGCACGACGAGCGCCTTCGTGGCATCTTCCATTGTTTTACTGGAACACTGGAACAAGCGCATAAGGTCATGTCCTATCAAACCTTTATGATGGGATTAGGCGGTGTACTTACGTTTGAAAAGTCTGGTTTAGCCGAAGTGATGAAAGAAGTTCCCATCGACTATTTAGTTTTAGAAACCGACGCGCCCTTTTTGGCCCCCAAACCATATCGTGGCAAACGCAATGAGAGTAGCTATTTGCCGCATATCGGTGCCCGTTTGGCCCAGGCAAAAAACCTCACCGATCAAGAAGTCGCGGCCATCACCACAGCCAATGCGATGAAAATGTTCGCGATGTAAAGCAATCCTGAATTATTTTCACACCGCAAACACAAGATTCCCGTGAATTCATCGATCCTACTTATTTACACTGGCGGCACTATCGGCATGATGGAAGATCCTAGCACGGGTTCTCTTATTCCGTTGGATTTTGATCATATTCAAGACCACGTTCCCGAATTGCGCCGATTCAGTGTAAAACTCGACGTAGAATCGTTTGCCGATCCTATTGATAGCAGCGATGTCTCTATCACCACTTGGCAGCAATTGGCCGAGATTATCGAGAAACATTATGACCGATATGATGGCTTTGTGATTTTGCATGGAACAGATACGATGTCCTACAGCGCATCGGCGCTCAGCTTCATGTTAGAAAACTTAGCTAAGCCTGTTATTTTCACCGGATCTCAACTTCCCATCGGAAAATTGCGCACGGACGGAAAAGAGAATTTAATTACCGCTATCGAAATAGCCACAGCCCGAAGAGATGGACATCCGGTTATTCAAGAAGTTGCGGTGTTTTTTGAGTCGAGCTTATTTCGCGGTAATCGCACGCATAAATACAATACGGAAGATTTTGATGCATTTGAAAGCGCCAATTTGCCTGCTTTAGCTCAAATAGGAATACATATCTTTTTCAATCACGCTCAGCTCCTGCGTCCATCGGGACCTTTCCGCATTTACCGCGATTTAAATCCGAATGTAGGCGTACTCAAAATATTCCCCGGAATCAATGCCGGATTTATTCAAGGAGTTCTTTCTGCTCCAGGATTAAAAGGGCTTGTACTAGAAACTTTCGGTTCGGGTAACGCGCCTCGCGAAACATGGTTCATTGATTCTTTAGCGCAAGCGATCGAAAATGGACTTTGTATCATCAATGTAACCCAATGCAACGAAGGATTTGTAGAACAAGGCCGCTATAAAACCAGTTCTGCCCTTTCGCGCATCGGCGTAGTTCCAGGTGCCGATTTAACTACTGAAGCAGCCCTCACCAAGCTCATGTTTTTATTGGGACAAGGATATCATGGTGATGCGCTTACCCGCCAACTGATGGCCTCTTTGCGCGGCGAATTAACGGCGTCGAGTGCGTGGTAGAGAAGTTCCGCCTATCTTCGCTCCCCTTTAATTTTTCCCTATGGATTTTTCAACGACAGAAATAGTTGGTTATATCGGATCGCTGATGGTATTGGTTTCTTTCCTTATGAAAGACATCAAAACCCTTCGATTTATCAATAGTATTGGTTGCGCTTTGTTTATCGTTTATGGGATTTTGCTAGGTTTTTCTATCCCCATCATCCTCACCAATGCCGCTATATTGGTGATCAATGCCTACTCTTTGCTCGGTAAAAAAAGATAGCGTCGAACCAAGTATTCCTTTTATTTGTTTGTTCCAAAAAACAATGAACTCGTGAAAGCCCTCTTCGCCCTTCTGCTGTTTTCTGCGATCAACGTGATCTCTGGAGCTCAAGTTGCTTATTCGGAGAGTTACTTTTTTCCGGCACCAGCAGGCACTACTTTATTTGGCAACGATATGGCTAGTGATGAATATCAAGTTGCTATTGGTGCAAAAAATGATACCACAGGATTCGTTCAAGTCATTGATATGACTAATGCCTCAGCTCCACAGGTGAGTTCTATTTTTCCCAATTGGAATAATATCAACTTCGGCGCTCGAGTTTCTATTTGGGATGATGAAATGATAGTAAGCGCTAGCGATTTGGTGAATCAAACCTATAGCGATAGCATCCATTACTATAAACGCGTCAATGGAACGTGGACACATCTGCAAGCCATTCCTTCTCTTTTTGCCGGTGTCCCCAATTCTGGAAGAGTCACCGGAATGTGTGATACGCATATTCTTATCCGCGCTGATTTTGGAAGTTCCTCGCTGTTTTGTCTGTATAGAAAAATCAATGGCTTTTGGAGCTATCAGCAAGATCTCATTATTCCCGGTGGATACACCATCAGCAATGAATATCAGATGAATGCTGATTGGGCATTTATCGCTCAAAAAATTGCTTCCGTTAGCTCAACAGGTGGCGCCGGAAGAGTGGCTGTTTTCAAGCGTGATTCAATTAGCAACAACTGGGGTTTTTATGGCCATCTCACTTCTCCAAGCCCTTCGCTGAATCAGCAGTTTGGCAACACCATTTCATTATATGGCAATGATCTTTGCGTAGGTGATAATAATGGAGTTAATCTTTATCATTATGTACTCGGAAATTCTTCCATTAGCACACCGGAGATTTTTACCCCCAATAGTGGTTTTACGGGCAATTACAAACTCGCTGTTCAAGCCAATGCTATTATTCAAAAGTTTGATAATATCACTTTCGTTAACGAAGGAATGATCAGCTATACCACAACCGGAAATAGCCTCTATTCTCCTTCACATTACTTTACACAATCGACGGATATTTCAGCGCTTTCAAAAGGAGATCTTATTAGTTGCGGAAATTATATCTTCGTCAATATTGGTGCAGCGCAAAACAATAACCTCGGCATTCTAGCTTATCACGTAAGCGGATGCAATGATCCGATAGCCTGTAATTATATCCCCGGAGCAGCGCATGAAAATATCATTTGCAGTTATCGCCAGCCAGCAGATTTTGATTGTTCTATGCGCATAGATATTCATGATCTCATAGAGCTCATTCAAAACTTCGGTTGTTTAGATGAATGCGATTATTATGACCTCAATGGCGATGGTTGGATAGGCGTTCAAGATTTGATGATGGTGGTGGAAAATGCGGAAGGCAATTGAAGTTACCAATACTCACTCTCGCACATAATGCTGCAAGCGAACGCCGTTAAACTCCGTTCTTTCGAGCATTGCCTTCGATGACGGAGTGCTCCCCTCACCAAATAGAACATTAATAAAGGGTCGAAATTCTTTGCAAAGAGTAGGATATATCACATCTATGGTTTTAGTCATTTGAGCAGCTTCAGTGGCACAATAAAGAAGTGACTTTCGCTCGGACAAAGAAAGTTTCGGCCAGTATTGATGCATCCAGTCGATATAAAGATGAAAACACTCCACTACAGACATAAGATCTGACTTTACATGGCGATAGAGCAATTTTGCTTGAAAAAAACGAGCAACAGGATAAATAGGCTTTACCCCATTGAGTAAGGCCCTATCAAATTCCTTCAAAAAACAGTTTTCGAATCTGACAACTAAACCATTCAAATCACCTTCAATAAACAAACGCCTAATAAGAAAACTATTCGCGAAAATATAGTCACGCCAATAGTCAGTACTCAACGTTGAAGGCATGTTCTTAAGATAACACTCAAACCCAAATTTATAATTTGGAAGTAAAAAATCAGGATCAGCACAGAACTCAAAAAAAGCCTTTCTCACTGCAGCATGACCTGCAAACAACTCATAGAATAACCGCTCCTTATCAGGATTTCTTTTTAAGGCGAGATAAATACTCCAGCCCACCACTTGGAGACTTTCTTCACGCTGGTTAGTAGAGACTGCGTCAAAAAAGTCCCTAGCAATGTTCCAGGCTTCATTTCGGATCACGAAATCCAATAGTACCGGCTCCTCGTAAGAAAAGGCATTCAACATAGATAAGCCGCTAGCCTCTTCATTATAACTTCTCTGAATGCAGTAATCGTCCCATGAAACAAAGCCAATAAATCGAGAGAGTATGTTATACGTGGTCTTGTAAAAAAAATGACGATCCTCCTTCAGCAAAAAAAGGCGATAAATGGTGGACTCCGAAAGAGTTTCGCCTAGATCTTCATGAATCAACTCACTCAAGACACGACAATCTTGCTTGGTTTTAATTCCAAAACCTGCCCGAATAACAACTCTTCGTCTTATATCGATAAGATACTTTTCATCTACATGTTTCATGCTCTTTCACAATAGCTATCTCTATCCTAACAAAGATAAGAATTCCCTGCCCCTGTTCATTAGTTCAACTTAGTTCAAGTCCAATTGACAAGAACCAACTTGGACCGAGCCCCTGTTAATCGGACTTCTAATTTTGTTCATCATACTCAACCTACACACCAAAACAAGATGTCAAAACAAATTATTCTCATTCTAGGTCTATTCCTCATTTCGCTTGCTGGATACACTCAAAAAGACTACAGCTACTACTACACGAAAAAAACTCCTGAAGGAATGGAGAAGAAAGATCGTAAAGCTGAAGAAGATCGTAATGAAGAACTCATGGAGAAGTACCTGGTTGATCCGAACGTATGCGCCAGTCTTGACTCGACCGCTATAATTGATCTTTTCTACCAATTGAAAATTACCGTTCCTAGTAAATATTCCAATTATTTAGAAGAGCCCATACTTGCTTTCAATAAAAAAAGAAAAGCTCTTTTAAACTTAGCACATTATATCCTGAAGAATAACAAAGGCACTGTATATGGCAGATATGCTGCCCTTGATCTTTTGGAATCTGCGTTGGCTAAAAATATTATATATGGAGAGAATATTAACGACGTTCTAGACACTAATAAAGTGACAATTGCAAAATCTGAATACACCATTGCTACCTACACCTATATATCTGAATTGATCGATTTCGAAGAAAAAGATCGTGATTTGGCTTTTTTCAATTTCATATCCAACCCTTCAGCACTCTCGGAAATAGAACTCCAAAATCTATTTGACAAATTCAACAATCATGGCGAATATGTAAGAGCTACGCATGTACAATTTGAGTTATTCGCAAGAAAAGGAATAACCGAAGAATCTGCCCTTAACCTACTGACCGACTTTGAAAAACTCAGCCCAATCACCTTACAGTTTATCGACAAACAGTTCCAGAAACAATGGTCGAATGTTTTAACATCCATGAAGGGTAACGATAAATTTTCAGACAAATACGCTTATTTCATTTTCAACTATATAGACGAAGAACAGGCCTATCAGTATGCTCAAACTGTTACACAGACCAAAGCCATTAAATACCTGTTGATTGAATACACCGACCGAAAATTTGGTTTGTTAGAAGCCATGAAAAAACTTCTCTCCCTTGAAATGGGCGTAGAAACTACCTACAATGTTATGATGCGGAAAACATCCGATGCATCTGGCGAAGACTGTTTAGCCATTTTGAAATACTTAGACCAGTATCAATCAGCAGCGCTCGACTCAATAGATATTTCGGCAGTGCCAGGATTCTCCTATTGGAATGATGGAACTGTAGTAGGCGGAGGAGAGCAATTGATCGCGCTTTCTAACCGAGCCGACTTTTTTCAAGCGATGTCTATTTACAGAAAATATGACATGGGCGCTGAAGCAGATTATTTAGAAGAAAAATACTGGTATAACCAAAACCTAACCGTTGCAGAAATAGAAAAAAATGTAGCGAATAAATCCTTAAAATCTGATCTCGCGGCTTCCATTTTATTGTATTACGGAACCTACTGCACCGAAGATCGAGCTAACGGAAGCAGAAATAGAGAGCTATTGATCAATGAGTGTATACCAACACTGAACAAAGCGGCGAAATACGACCCTTCTAATCCTTACATCTACAAAGCACTAGGAGACGCTTATTCTTTTTATGGCAATGGTACTCGTGCAAACGAATATTACAATAAAGCGAATAACATGGGCGCAGATATGCGCGATCGCACATCAGCCTCTGGAAAAGGGAGATCTACCCAAACAGGAAAAAGAGGTGGTAAATACTACATCAATAGCAACGGTAACAAAACCTATATAAAGCAATAATCAAATGGGTAAACTAGGACTTTCCTTTTCATTGAAAAGGCTATTAGGCATAACCGGTCTCAAACTTCGTCTAGCAAAGAAAACAGGAATCCCTACCACTCGCGGTGGTTTAGAACGAAAAGTTGGGGCGAAAATCATTAAACTTTTAACTAAAAAATGAGTCCCCAAAAGCAGGCTGAAACATCCAGTAAATCGGCACTAACACTAGTACTCATTTATTTGGCCTGTAGTTTCTTTGGAGCTATATTCTTCGGCATCTTATTCAAAAGATCCCGAATAAATGGAAACCTTGGAATTATTTGGGCAATTCTAACCCTTCTTTTTATTGTGGTGTTTTCAATGCTTTCCTATGCCTTTGTTAAAACTTCAAGTCCCAGCGTTGATGCCTTTTGGTATTATCTGGGACTGAGTTCACTTTGTGCGAATGGCATCGCCTCACTTATTTTCTTGAGCGCCCTATTTCACCGAAACTAATTGACCACCATGATCGACTCACCAAAGAAACTCCGTTCGGCGCGTATCTCCCGAAAAAACGACCAAGAAGAGGCGACACTTCAAGAAGAAAAAGAACTAAACCGATTCGGGATAAAGCTGATCAAAGTCGTGGGCATTGTGGGAACGTTGATTGGCCTGATTGCTTTAACCTTGCTCTATTACTGGTTCTTTAAAAAAATATTTTGATCCACTAGTGGAACTAGGCTCTGGTCAACAATCGTTCGACAACTACTTTCTTATTTTAAAAAAGTTTCTCCCAACCTATTTATTGCGACAATAATCAAATAGGGAATAAACTCTAAACAAACAGATAACCCAAGCCCGCTAAAGACATAAAGAATAGCACAAGTAAAATACCGAAAGAAAACCAGCTTTTGAATCTTAAGAATTGTTCCCGACTACCAGCCATTCGAATAAAGTTCTTAGCCACTTCGTTTTCCTCTTTATTCTGGGTCAAGAATAACACTACCAACCAGCCAACCCAATTTAGAACCCCAGAGGTTGCAATTAATTCGAAAAGTGAAAAATGGGGAAACATAGACTTTATTAAAACAGGACAAACGATGCCTCCGATCATGGCGCTCAACTGCGTCCAAGCATTGATACGATACCAGATCCAACGCAATAAATAGACAGGCCCTACTCCTGCTGTCATGAATATGACACTTGTAAATAAATCTTGGGTTTGCGTACCTCGCCATATCCAAAAAATCGCCATCACTATAATTAAACTCATCACTAATCGTTCTCGCTGGCTCATTTGCGCTATGATCTTATACTTGGATCGAGCGCTTACTTGATAAAAAAGAGAGTTCGCCCAAAAACACAAGCTTAAAACAAACACCATCAGATTAAGAAGAACCACAACCATCAAAAAGGAAAAAAGAGGATCTTTTGGATGAAGTGGTTTCCATAAGAAAATAGATTGTAACGCAAACAATATCAAATATGGAATAGCCATTAAAAGAATTTGAGTTCGCTCTAAACGAGCATTCAATAATTTTTGAGCTCGCATGTCGGGCATATCCACTAGGCCCGCAAACCACCAAAAGAATAACAAAGGCGGTAACCACAAATACCAATCAATGCTCTCACCTTGCTGAAAAAACGAAAGAGTTATATGACCATTATTGCTCCATACCCCATGAGCAATGCCTCCTAATACAGTGATAATCGCAATAATAAATTCTAAGCGAATCATTCGATTAAACTGATAGCCACTATTTAGTATCACCAATGAAAGAGCAACAACCGCTACTAAAATCGCCTTTGAATTCAGTCCCCAAACCTCAAGATGAGCGATGGAATTCAATTGCACCGCTATCAATAGGGGAATGATTAACACTACTAAAAACAAATTTCTAACCACACTCAATATCCGCGATCCCTTGCCAGAAAATCTAACTAATAACAAATCACCTTCAACATTCAGTTTTACCCGTGACCAAATAGGAACGAAAAAAGAAATGCCAAAAGCAATGGCCACAACTGGCTCCAAAAACAAAAGCATAACATCTTGCTTGCCATGAGCGATCAGTTGATGAATCAACAGTATTCCAGCCCCAGGGATAAATGAGAAAATAATCATCCATGCTCGGGCCTGATGATGCATTTCCTTTTTCTTACTAAGCATATGAGACAATTTTCAAGTCAAACATACCTCAAGAAATTCATCATTCAGATTCTACTTTAATACCACAAAAAAGAATCATTATAGACCTTAATCAGCTACACATGTCTATTTTATGATTTTGCCATTCAGGACCATGTAAATTAAGCGATACTACATACAACTACGATCAATGAAAAAGAGCTTACTTCTCACAATCGTCTTTTTTTGCATCCTTGTCGCTTGCAAAAAAGAAAATGAAAACCCCGATAACGAAGAGTTACCGAACCCAAGTTTGACTTACACTTCGGTGAACATAACAAATGCCATAGACCAAAGCAATGTTATTCTAAACGAAACAACGAATGATTTGGATGGAAGCATTTTTCAATTTTTCGGTAGCACAAATAATGTAGGTTTACCCATGTCGGTTTCTACTATTGTCTATCATTCGCCTTCTAGTGATACCATTGTTCACTTAGAATTTAATGAGCTGCAACAAATTGAAACCATTTCATTTGAAGTAAATGGAGTACAAAGCAGTGACCTCATTCGATTTACTTACCTCGAAACAAATAAAATTGGTATTATACTGAGTAATTACAATTGGAGCTCGCAGGAAGAGTCTATCGTAAAATTTGCTGTCGCCGACTTCACAACTGATCCGCCCGCCGCATTTTACCTGAAAAAAGGAGGCGGTTGGCTTCCTGAAATTACTTTAACGGCAGCAACTAATTTGATTTTAGGAGCTATATCTGTTGTGGGAATTGCATATCTAGGCTTACCTCTTGGAACGGCATATGCCGTTGCCGGAGCGCTCACACTGCTTTTAGCAAACGTTTCTACAGCGGGCGCAGCCGAAATCACTCAAGAACAATATGCATCCAGTGGAGCCTTAACCAATATTCCTTTAAATACGATACCCACCGATCCATGCATCAATACAACTTTGACGGCACAAATAGCGGTGAAATCGGGAAATGTACTTACCGCTTTAGCTGTTGGCACCGCCTCAGCTATTAACCAATACTTTTGGTCAACTGGTGATTTTTCAACTGCTGGAGCCTTTAATAGCATAACAGTTCCCGGCCCTGGAACTTATTATGTTCTAATTATTGATGAATTCGGTTGTTCAGCTTTCGGATCTGCCGAAGTAGTTTCTTCTCCCATACAGTATCTTATTGATGGAAGTCCATGGAGAAGCTCAACATTACCCTCTGGTAATTCAGAAAAAGTTTATATCTATGGACAAAACTGCACCTGCTGGTCTGACTCGATATATAACTCTGCTGACGTCATCTTTGCAGCAAACAGTTTCTGTTTCACCTATGTCAGCGACAGCACATTCAGCATTACAGATTTTACACAATGTCCTAGCACAAGTGGAACTCCTTTTGAAATTACTTCGATCGGTCCCGGATCCTTCACCTGCTTGAAAGGTGGCGTTCCCGTTACCTATACGAGTGTTCAGTAATGATCCATCTCCTTTCATTTAACCTTTTCCCATGGAATCATTTTTAGACCTCTTGTCCTTTTATGAAAAGTCACTTGAGGCAAAGGGATTTTACAGTCATTTCCATCAGAAAAAACAACTTACACCAGAAAACTACAACCCGCTCAATTTTCTATTGCCTCCCTATTCATCGTCGCAGATTGAAATAAGTATTGAGGCCAAAAAAGGTGATCTTCGATTCGATATGCCTATCCTCATCGGTTCGATAAATCCTTCTCAAAAAATCATGATCATTGGTATGGAACCAAGACATACCAATGATCATTTTAATCTAATGCGCCTGAATAATCGTGTATTCGCCACTCCCTTTGGCATAGATCGATGGTATTCGAAATCAAACAAAGGAATTTATGCCAGCGCATTCAAGCCTTATTTAACCGAAGAACGACTATTTCTTTTTACTGATTTTGTAAAAGAATATGAGATCATCAGCCTTGAAGAAAAAGGACTCAGCGATGCTCACGCCAGACAGCATTTTCAATCAAAATTTGAAAAAAGCTATCAGACTATCTTAGAAGAAGAAATAGCATTATTCCAACCCGATCTTATTATAGCACTTGGAATAAAGGATGTATCTCAAAAAATACCTGCCGCTTGGCTAGCCAAATACAATGTAAAGGTGATACATCATCCCATCAGCGGCAACTTTCGTCGAATGCAAAACAGCATGAATAATCTGCTTACATAAAAAAAGGCGATCACTTTTAGGGTGATCGCCTTTTTCATTTACTGAAGTATTTTTTTACTTGGTAAATCTTAAAAACTCATTACCTGCTTTCACGAGGTAGCTTCCAACAGATAAGCTGGAGATATCTATTTTGGTGCTCGTACTTTTTAATTGCCCAAAAAACAACTGTCTACCAGACACATCGTAAACAACATACTCTTTTCCTAATTGCGAAGCGCTCACTTGAAGTGTTATTAAGTCTATCGCAGGATTTGGGTAGAGTTGTATTCTGCTTTCCTCTTTTTCATTCAATCCAACCAAATCGAAGTTTATAATATTCGATCTTGATGTTTGAGCAGATCTACTTGGATCACAACTCACGCCTTCTACCTCAATCATATAATATCCCGTTGGAAGTGGCGTCAAGTCAGTATAACTATTCAAATTGCTTGCAATTGTAGCCAGCACTGTCATATTATCTGCACTTGTGCCTCGATAAATGGTATAACTACCAAAAGTAAAGCCTTCATAATGCGACCAGATCAAATTTATAGTATTCCCTAGTCCCAAGTTTGAAGTGAGATGAATAGTCTTATGAAAGTCCGACATCGAGGACTCAACATCACAGGTATCAACTAAAGCCAATTTGTAACGACTGGCCTGTACAGCGGAATTTGAATTAACGTCTTCGAATAAGCCATCATTCCCGTATGGAACAGTACCTATTGCTTGATAGACATTTGCGATATTCGATTCCTTATAAACCACATAGCTACTCGTTACTTCAGAGGCTACCGGCTCCCAAACAATTACATTACTGCCTGTTGCTGGGTCAACAGTAACTAAGCAAATCGGCACGGCCTCTTGCAAGGCAAAATTCACATTAACAGGTCCTGCCGTAGCCATACAGCCATTATTGTCTGTTACTTCAACCGTGTAATCTCCAGAAGAAGTCACCTCAATAGTTGATGTAACCGCGCCATTTGACCAGAGATAGGCAGAAAAAGATCCTCCCGTAGCGGAAATCACAGCACTGCCTCCCGAACAGCCAGGGTTATCTTGGGACAAGGTTAATTCGGGAATTACGATTGGAGACAATTCAGAAATAACCAACATCTGTGAAATTGCTGTACAATTTGCTTGAGTAATCATCACTTGATAATTTCCGCCAGCAGATATTTCTAATGTGCTGCTGGTTTCACCACTCAATAAAACTCCATTAAGATACCATTGAAAACTCACTCCAGCAGCGCTAGTTACCGCTTGCAAGGAAGCCGAAGATCCTGGACAAAGAAAATTACCATTTTCGGAGACAGCAGTCACTGAAATAGCGCAGCTGTTATTTACTACAAATAAAGTTGACTGATCAGAACAAAGGCCATTGCTTTCGTTCAAAGAAATTTGATATGGCCCGTTTTGTCCCCACATCACTGTTACTGTATTAGTCCCTTGCCCAGAAATAATTCCGCCATTTACAGTAGTCCATTCATAAGTATTGCCTGCTATTGGATTAACAACATATACGTAGTTGGTGAATGGGGTAATATTAGGATTACCAATTATAGATTGCGCAGAAAAATCACTCACTTCAAACTGTACTGAACCATTGGCCCAATGATATGGAATACCTGTATTAGCATAGGGCATTACCAGACAAGCAACAGTTCTATTCGATGAGAAATAATCTGTGGTATAGACAGCAGAATTGGCACCGGGTATAATGGTCCATCCTGACGTAGAACTACCCGTAGGAGCAGATTGAATTCCCTCACGACTATACCATTGTAAAGCATATTCTGAAATCCCACTCGGTAATTGAGAGAATGACAAATCTATTCCTTGGGTATTATCTCCGCAAAAAAAGAAATAGTAATCATAAATGGCCCCGTAGTCAAATTCACTACCCGAGCAATCACAATTTGCTCCCACTAAATCACCAAATGTATTAGGATCGCCGTCATCACATGGGTTGCCCTCATATAAGCAAGAGCCATCATCAAGCGAAGCATTCAAGGTGAAATTACATGCTGCAGCATCTGTGCAACCATATGGGTTTTCTGTTATAACTATTTCATATCCATCAAAACTTACAATTTCGGTAATTGGAAATCCAAATATCGCTCCTGTTACTGTAAAGGTAAGCCTCACTGGAAAAATACCCGTGGTAATTGGCTCTCCAAATATTTCTATACAACCAGGAATTCCCGGTAAAAAAGTGCAATCGCCAATCGCCTGCCCATTGTTACACTGTGAGAAAAGACCAATACTCATCAAAGAAAACCACTCCCCATTGTTAAAGATTTGAACATCTGTTAGAATTGCTGATTCTAATGGAATGCTTGAAACACCAACCCAACTATCAAGTGTTAGAGGAGTATTGATATAGATATGATCTGAATAATATTCATTTATGAATCCTGAAATGAGATTGTCACCTGCAACAGTATCCGGAAGAAAAAGAGATGTTTGACTGTCCCAATCAATCGATGCAGGGTCACATCCACTGGCTTCAGAGAAGAAACCTTGACATTCACAATTAACATTATACTGATCTGCAATCGTAGATGCAAATCCGTCATCACAAGGCGTTCCAACATAAAAACAACTACCATCGTCAATGGTGGCAGTTGAATTATAGTTACATGCCGTTTGATCTAAACATCCGACTAAATTATTTTGGCACCACGACTCATGCCAACCCAAATGCGAGAAGTCGTTAGCTGGGTAGACATCCCACTCAATAACAGGATTAAACACAGAAGGATTCACTCCAACTCCTTGCCCAATATTGCTTTTACGCACTAATGTTCTATCCATAGTAAGTGGAGTCATCGTAGGATCATTAGGGTCAAACCAACCCGTTCCAGGGTCTTCTCCAATCTTTCCAATCACATCGAGGAGAATATTTCCATTCTTGACCAATACGAATGAATCATCTCCATTAAAGTAAAATGGACTATTTGATTGAACATAGACTGGATTCACGAACGTATCCGCAACCATCTGCAGATCCTCCCAAACGGGAACCTCATTTCCTGTGCCATTAGGATCACGCTTATCTAGTACAAAAACTCTTGTGCCATGCGGAGGTATAACTCCAGTAAGTGGCAATAACATGGGTATCCCAGAACCATTCAGTTCTCTTCCCATACTATAATTTCCGACTTGCAAGTCGATCTCATTCGATGTCGGATTATATAACTCAATTGCCTTGTTATTGCCTGTTCCCTCTACATACTCTGAGATAAAAATATCCAGACAATTTCCAGTTAATACTCCACCCGTTCCATTGTTACAATCTGCAAAGCAGCTATTGTAACAATAGGTTTCTTCCACAATGTTGTTCTGAACAATCAAAGATCTGTTGCCGTTCGAACTGCATTCTGTAGGTATGGTCTCATTATCATTATTCGCGCCTGACCATTCATTACCATTGACAAACTTGTATTCATATTGGCCCGCCTGCAAATAGAAAGAAATCGAATAGATTCCATCACCATCTAAATCAAACATTTCAAAATTTGGATCCGTTGGATTCCAATTCTGGAAGCTTCCTGCCAAATGAACTCCATTTGGAGAAACTATTTGATCATTCATATCGACATTCAATGTAACATTATTGAAAGCATCTACCATCTGATCCACATAAAATGGCACTGAAAAAACAGAAAATTGTTGATTACCACCGATGGAGTATAAATTACTGATAACATTAAAATTGGCATCTACTTCATACAAGGATACCACACCATCCACGGAACACCCATAAACAGTACCATACATGCCATCTCCATAGGCATCGTAAATGTTAAAGAAATAGCAGCCTATCTCGGGCAAAACAATATTCACATTATCAAAGATGGGATTCTGTTGATTATCGACGCCACCATCACCATAGGCCATCGAGGAATAAACGACATTACCAAGAGCATCCGTAATATTCCATGTAGTTTCCTCAGGCCAGCAATCCGTCATCAAATCAACCTGCAATACATTGGATATTGTAAATTGTGAATTAAGAATGTTAGGTACTAGTGTATTATTTGAGGAATTCTCTTCTCCAAAATTATTAAATACAATTTGAACAGGTCCCACCACATTGCTTGTACCAAGATTAATAGTGGTCGACTCTAACTGATTTAAATAACCATTCCACGTTGTGGTTATAGCTGGAGAAACACCAGTTACTGTAAACTGACCACTCGTTAATGGAGCGAACCCTAAATTTGTAAGACTGAACTCTATTTCCACTTCGCTACAAGTGGCAATTTGACCAGTATAATCATGTATATATGCATCCACATTATATACACTTTGACATTCGGCATTTTGGATAAAATCCCAATGCTCAAGTGCCGAAATCTGTCCCGTTTCAGTTACAACTCCATTGGGACAAATGGTATAAATAGTAGGGTAATAAGCGATATTGTAATCATTACCCACTTGTGTATTATAGCCATTAAGAGTTGGCAAATTCACAATCGGAAAAGGAATAACCATAGTCCAATCTCCTTGAGAGATCTGGCCATTTCCCTGAATATCCGCCAAGCTCGTGGTTCCATCCGCCTCTAGGAACAACACGATAACATTTCCCCCAAAGTCCACTCCATGGTCATAGTACAAGTTGGCCAATGCGCCGGTATTCGCATAATTCCATCCAGGTCCATTCCAGGCGGCATCGAATTGAACTACCACTGTGTAACCTTGTGCTAAATACTCATACAAATGATGTGAATTACCATTTATGTCAGTAACCGTAAAATCGGGTGCAATTGACCCGGCAGGAAGTTGAGAAGAACTTTGAAATATCATTCCAAAGAAAAACATCACGAAAAAAAGTTGTCTCATAGAAAGTTAATGTTCGGTGCAATGTAGGCAGCTTAAATGGTTATGTTGGATATCCTATACCCTTAATAAGCAGGTCCATAACCTTATTCCCTCTGCCAAACAAAACTGCAACACTACATCAACTTTTTTCAAAGAGCTAGTTCAACTTAGTTCAACCTCTCACTTCAACTTACCAGTACCTTTACTCGGCTGCACTGTGGTTCCTAATTTGGGTGCTGACATACTTGAATTGACAGCCTGAGGATATAGCTTTTGTAAATTCATATTGATCGATTGCAAATGCTTATTAATGGAACCAGTCATTTCGTTTGCTCGTGCGGCAAGTGTTTCTAATTCCTCTTGCGTTTGTTCTACCATTTTCCAATCAGAACTGCAGCTGTATATATCCATCTTCCCTTGAGTGGACTTCACCCATTTATCCGATATCGCTTTTAGATCATTTTTTACCCAGAGATAAGATCTACTCTGCTCTTCAATAGCAATCCGATCGGCTTTGAGTTGATCACAAATGGCAGGATAGGCTTGTGCCTTTTCAGCAATGGTCTCATCCACTCGCTGTATGAAAAGGCTCAATTCATCTTGAAACTTTTTTTGCTCGGCTTGAAATTGTGTAGAAATCAGATAAAGATCTTCTTTCATTTTATTCACGTTACATACCTGCATATTCGGCGTAACCTCGGCTTCTACTGTTTTCTTAAACAGATCTGCTTTAGCCTGTATAACCGCAGCTTCTGATTCAATTGTTTTAATTTTTTCCTTGAAATCTGCCTTAGATAGTTTCACCATTTTCCAGGTATCTGTGCCCGATTCTATCTTATCCTTGCCCGCCGTATATTGTTTGAACGATCGATAAGTAGAATCCATTCCTAATGCAATGGCCTTAAAGCCATCAATATCTCTACCGAGATCTCGATATAGCGCATTCGATTTTTCCATCCAAATGGGATCTGTATCGCACCTGAACTGATCAAATTGATTCTTCACGATAGACCACTGCTGATCGAGTTTCTGAACTTCGGTTTTCGCTTGATCATTAACACTTTTAAAATTCTGATCAATCTCTGCCGTCGTATAATAAAACTTACAACCGGTTATGATAAAGAAGAGAGGCAATAAACGGAGTATTTTCATACTACCAAAAGTAGACAAAATGGCTCTTAATGTTTCCTTTTATTCAAGATAAACCCTCGTGCGCGAAAAGTTATAAATCCTAACAAAAAATCCATCCATAACCCCATTCGCCGCGCCGATATGCTAGATGGTTTTATTCTTGATAAGCATAATTTTTATGACTTTCTATTCCTTCTATCCTTTGCAGAAAATAAAATTATGGGGAAAGAAAATAAGCTATCAAATATGTCGCTGGAGACATCTAATCTTGTAGTTGAATATCTCAATACAGAGCAAAAACAAGGGGATCCTGAGTTTAAAAAACAGTTTAAAAGATCCGTTTCTTCAATCGGTGCAAATATTCGAGAAGCGGTATACGCGGAAAGTCGAAAAGACTTTATTCATAAACTTAAAATCTCCCTTAAAGAAACAAATGAAAGTCGCTATTGGCTTCAACTTATTTCTCAAAAGCCTTATTCTAAGCTAGAATCGATGATAAATAGAAACTTAAGTCAAATGCAATTTTTATTGATTAAAAGTATAAATACAGCTAGTGATGATAAAAAATGAAATACGCTTATGTGTAGTGAAATACGCTCCCGCGTAATGAAATACGCCTGCGCGTAATGAAATACGCTCGCGCATTGAAATACAAAGCACTGCTTGTAATCAAAATGCATTCGGGTAAGAAAAGACGCAATCATTAAAAAATTGTTCGCGAAGCGAAGCGTTTCATGGGGCACAGCGCATTCATTGCGCGCAAGAGCATTTCACTACGCATAAGCGTATTTCATTACGCGCAGCGCATTCATTACGCGCAAGCGTATTTCACTACGCGCAAGCGTATTTCATTACGCGCAAGCGTATTTCATTACGCGCAAGCGTATTTCATTACGCGCAGGCGTATTTCATTACGCGCAAGCGTATCTCATTGCGCGGGAGCGCATAGATTAATAACCAAAAACCACCGTAAAAGCCGCCGTTCTTCCTTGCCCCGGCAATAATCCCGGACCAGGATATCCGCCTGCACGGCGGGTAGCATATTTCGTATCAAACACATTATTTAAT
>JBDKGH010000152.1:0-23223 GCA_039798265.1 Bacteroidota bacterium
TACCTGTGAGGTAAAAATTATCTTCCGCGTCAATGGTAAGACCAATCACTTGATCATTGAATGCACCACCGAATGATTGAATCCAGTTGCGCTCACCAGTCAAGTTAAAGTTGATCATAAACACATCTACTACACCAGCAGCAATAGCAGAAATCATATTGTTGCCAGTGTCGAAGTTGGCTGTTCCGCTAAAGTTACCGACTAAGATCAATGAACTGTTGTGGTCAAAAGCGATATCTACGGGCGTTACGCCGCTAGATGAATTTGCACCGGCCATTTGTTTGATCCAAACTAAGCCACCATCATTGGTGAATTGAGCAAGGAATGCATCGGTGGCATTTACAGAAGATAGTACGGTAGAAGAACTCGCTTCAAAGGTGACGGTACCCGAAAAATTACCAGTCAGGAATACGTTACCTTCTGCATTAATTTCAAGAGCATTGCTAAAATCGTTTCCAGCAGCACCAATTGTTTTTGCCCAAAGTAAAGTACCACTAGCATCGTACTTATTTAGAATAATGTTGCTATTCGCACCGGTGATGCTCTCGCCGGTAACGAAAATATTTCCAGCGTTATCCAATTTCACACGGCGGCCAACATCGGCGCCAGTATTGGATACGCTATTTACCCATTGAAATTCACCATTACTATTAAGCTTGGTGATGAACAAATCACTCGCACCTGCTGAACTTAAGGCAGCTGATGGGCTGAAGGTTACCGATTCATTAAAGAATCCTGTAATGAACACATTGTTCGATGCATCCTTGGCTACTTGAAGTGCCTCGTCATTTCCATTTCCACCAAATTGTTTTACCCAAAGAACGGTTCCGCTCGCGTTGAGTTTGGTGATCAATATGTCTTTTTGACCCAATGAAGTAAACACCTCATCGGTACCATTGACATTGATGGTAATTGAGCCACTGAAGCTTCCTACGGAAACGGTACATCCATCTTCACTTACAACCGCACTAGTGCACTTATCGTTTGAAGCTCCACCAAATCGCTGAGCCCAAGTTAAAACTGGGTTCTGCGCTGAAACATTCGTGTTCCACAATGCAAGAGTGGAAACTAGGAGTAGTAGACGTTTCATGATGTAAAGTATAGGGTTTAAATATTCGTTTGAGGTCTTTAACGGGATTGGTAAAAGAAAGGTTACAAATGAGGCGATTAGAGTTATGAGTGGGAAGAATAGGGCCGTGGCTTTATGGTTTATTAAGCAATAAAAAGTTTTGAAATAACCCTTCTATTATTAGGACGAGTGTCCGTAACTTCGCGATCGGAAAACCAATCCTTTATAGCTATGAAATTCGGCGTTGTAGTATTCCCAGGCAGTAACTGTGATCAGGATTTGATCTATACTTTGGGTGAAATCCTTCATCAAGAGGTGGTTACACTCTGGCACAAAGACACCGATTTGCAAGGAGTGGATTTCGTTTTTGTTCCGGGTGGGTTTTCGTTTGGCGACTACTTAAGAAGTGGTGCCATTGCCCGTTTTTCACCTATTATGACAGAAGTGATTAACCACGCTAACCGCGGTGGTTACGTAATGGGTATCTGTAATGGTTTCCAGATTTTGTGCGAAGCACGCCTTTTGCCAGGAACGCTTATGCATAACGAAAGCCGCAAATTCATTTGTAAAAACGTATTCCTTAAACCTCAAGCGGGCAACACAATTGTCACTTCGGGTCTTGATTTCGATAAAGCCTATAAAATCCCTATCGCTCATGGAGAAGGAAATTATTATGCTTCACCAGAGGTGATCAAGGAATTGAATGATAATGATCAGATCCTTTTCCGTTACTGCAACGAGGAAGGTGTGATCAATGACGAGTCTAACCCCAATGGAGCGCTGCAGAACATCGCTGGTGTATGTAATGCGGGTCGAAATGTGTTTGGAATGATGCCTCACCCCGAACGAGCAGCCGACTTTGAATTGGATAACACCGATGGCCGCGAGATTTTTGAGTCCATTCTATCAATGGTTCGCGTCTAGGATTTGGCTTTTGTTGGCGCTCTGATCCGCTAGTCCGGACAATTTTTCCTGAAAAAAAAGGTTTTTTGCTCATTTCGAACGAACTTTGACCCTTGCGGCCTGTTCTACAAGCACGTATTTCCGTTATTACTACTATGAGCAATTATATACCTGGCCCTTTGTTGGCTAAAATCAACAATCCTATTGAGCTGCGCCAAATGGTGGGCGAAGAGGAGTTGCCCCAATTGTGCAAGGAATTGCGCCAATTCATCGTCGACATCGTTTCAGAAAAGGGTGGTCACTTCGGTGCTAGCCTCGGTGTAGTGGAGTTGACCGTTGCTCTTCACTATGTATTCAATACTCCATACGATCAACTTATTTGGGACGTAGGCCACCAAGCTTATGGTCATAAAATATTGACGGGTCGTCGCGATGTGTTTTATACAAACCGCAAATACAAGGGTATTTCAGGTTTTCCCAAACGAAGCGAAAGCGAATACGACACCTTTGGTGTAGGTCACTCTTCTACGTCTATCTCTGCCGCAGTAGGTATGGCGGTAGCTAGCAAAGTGAAAAAAGAGGATCGCCAGGTGGTAGCTGTTATTGGCGACGGCGCCATGACCGCTGGTTTGGCCTTTGAAGGCCTCAATCATGGTGGTACTTCAGATGCCAATATTTTGGTAGTACTCAATGACAATTGCATGAGTATAGACCCCAACGTGGGCGCGCTGAAAGAGTATCTTACGGATATTACGACTAGTCATACGTATAATAAGGTTAAGGACGAAGTGTGGAATCTATTGGGTAAAGTGTCCAAGTTTGGTCCTAACGCTCAGCAGATCGCTCACAAGATTTCTGAATCCTTAAAAGGCTCCTTGATCAAAGAGAGCAATTTCTTCGAGTCACTCAAATGGAGATACTTCGGTCCTATTGACGGACACGATGTAGAATATGTAACCAAAGTGTTGAAGGATCTGAAAGACATTCCGGGTCCAAAAATTCTTCACTGTGTTACTATGAAAGGAAAAGGCTATGAGCCTGCGGAAAAAGGTTCGCCTACTACGTGGCATGCTCCTGGAATTTTCAATAAAGAGACCGGTGAGATTGTGAAAGTAGTTCCAAAAAGTGCGCAGCCTCCTTTATACCAAGATGTTTTCGGTCACAGCATTATTGAATTGGCAGAGAAAAACGAAAAAATTGTTGGGGTAACCCCAGCGATGCCTTCGGGGTGCTCTCTCAAGTTTATGATGGAAGCTATGCCTGATAGAGCATTTGACGTGGGTATTGCAGAACAGCACGCGGTAACCTTCTCCGCGGGTATGGCTACGCAAGGATTAGTTCCTTATTGCAACATCTATTCAAGTTTCATGCAGCGTGCTTATGACCAAGTGCTGCACGATGTAGCCCTTCAAAAACTGCAAGTTGTATTTTGTTTAGATCGCGGTGGTTTAGTAGGCGCAGATGGCCCAACTCACCATGGTGTATACGATATCGCTTACATGCGCTGCATTCCGAATATGATCGTGTCTAGCCCAATGGACGAAAGTGAATTGCGCAACCTGATGTATTCAGCTCAAGCTGAAAATTACGGTCCATTCACCATTCGTTACCCACGCGGTAACGGCGTGATGACCGATTGGAAAACGCCATTCAAACATATTAAACCAGGCACGGGGCGTCGCGTTCGTAATGGCGAAGAAGTAGCGATTTTAACCATTGGTCCAATTGGTAACTATGCTGTTAAGGCTTGCGAGCAGTTGGCTGAAAAAGGCATTTCTGCAGCACATTACGACATGCGCTTTGCAAAGCCGATTGATGAAATCTTATTGCACGAAGTGTTTGGTAAATTCAAGCATGTGATAACCGTGGAAGATGGCTGTATTCAAGGCGGTATGGGCAGTGCTGTACTCGAGTTTATGGCTGATAATGGTTACACCGCACAAGTGAAACGCCTAGGCATTCCTGATGCATACATTGAGCACGGCACACAAGATGAGTTGTATGCAGAGTGCGGATATGATGTAGCGGGTATGGTTCGCACGGCTGAGGAAATAGTAGGCGCTAAGTCTGTTTCTGCCACAGCATAAAAGTCATGGAAGGGATCGTTAACAAGGTTGCTCAAAGTGGTTTGATCACACTTGATTTAGAGGCCATGAAGCCCGCTGGGCCTCGTGTGTCTTGGGATATCAAGGATCAGCTTTGGCAGGGTCTTGTGCTAAAAGAAAAAGACTTTCGCGAGTACTTAAAGAACCTCGATCTATCACCCTATCAGGGAGCTCATGTTGCCATTTATTGCAGCGCAGACGCCATAGTGCCCACATGGGCATATATGCTTGTTGCCTCGAAGTTATATGGAACGGCAGTAGCGAGTTATTTCTGCTCCCCCTCAGATCTAGAGGATAGAGTTTACACCACGATGATCCAGTCCCTATCAATAGAAGACTATGCAGGCAAGCGAATAGTGGTGAAGGGGTGTGGAGAAGGCGTACCAGATAGTGCTTATGTATCGTTGGTGAATAGATTACAAGGTGTGGCGAAGAGTGTGATGTTTGGTGAGCCTTGTTCCACGGTGCCGGTGTTTAAGACCTTATAGGTCTAACACCTTATAGGTCTTAGACCTATAAGGTCTTTACCTAATTTTTTTTGGAAATTCCTAGCCTTTTATGCCCCACTTATTCGCATAACATCTTCTTGCTCCTATCATTCTCGATATGCACCTTCGTAGAATGAATTACACTCACAAACTTCTTCCTAATAAATACTACCACGTCTACAATAGAGCCGTGGGTAGCGAAATCTGCTTCAGGGATCGAAGAAACTTTTTGTTCTTTCTAAGACGAGTTCAAGAATATCTATACCCAGTAATGGATGTAATCGCTTATTGCCTGATCCCAAATCACTTTCATCTATTAGTCAGAATTAAAGAAGAAAAAATCCTACGCGAGTTTTATGAAAAGAAAAAGGGTTTAACATTAGCGCCAGAAATGACCGTCAACTGGCATAAAGTAGCAATGACCCAACTAAAAAATATGCTGTCTTCGTTCGCAAAGGCAGTAAATAAGGATCGTCAACGTAAAGGTGCCCTGTTCTGCGATTACACAAAGCGAATAGAAGTAGTCGATCACGAATATCTTGAAAATCTAATCCACTATATCCACTACAATCCAGTTAATCACGGGTTTGTTAATGATCCAATGGACTGGGAGTGGTCTTCCTTCTTCCGCCTTTTGAACGCAGATAAAAAAACCTATGCTAGAGTTTTAATGCAAAGGCATTTTGGCTCTATGGATCGATTCTTCCATAAGCACCAAGTTTTTTCCAAAGGAATTAGCTTAAGCCTCGATGAGGTTGCTCCAAATTTTGAGGAGCAAAATGAACTTTCTTTTACCTAATCCTCCCCTTCGCCGCTTTCATCGAAGAGCTGACCCATCAAATCGCCAAAACCTATACTGCTGTCGAGTACACTCTTCCCAATGAGACTAAACTCGCTCAGCCCGTGAAGTAAAAACTCCATCATGACCAACATCTCTTCTTCTATCAATCCCGGACAGTATTTTTTTACTAAATCACTGAGTTGGGGTACTTGATACAATTGCAGTGCATATTCCTTCGCCGAACAATCGCGCATTATTTCTAACTCATGTGTGCCAAACCATTCTTGGATTGCATCATAAGGACTTGCGGTGCGTTTGCGCTTGAAGGTTTCTGGATTAGGGAAAATTTGAGGAAAACGCTTGCGTATGGCCTGCGCCAATAAGCGCATGGCCACAAATTGCGGACCTTCTTGCTCGCCTTCATAAACCAATTCTACCTTGCCGGTAATGGCCGGTACAATGGACAATAGGTCAGAAATACGAACGTAAGTGAGTTCTTCATCATTGAGCAATGCTCTGCGCTCTGCAGATGCTACAAGGTTTTCATAAGCACTGATGGTCAATCGAGCAGATACACCACTTTTATGGTCCACATATTCTGAATCGCGCGCTTCAAAGGCTATTTGCTCAATGAGCTCTGCAATAAAGTAAGATACACGCACACGCTTCTGCTGCTCTTTTGTAATGTTCGCCTCTTGCTGTGTGATGTGCAAGGAGTCTTCTATGTTTTTGGGGTAATGTGTCAGTATTTGACTCTGTATGCGGTCTTTCAGCGGTGTAATGATGCTTCCGCGGTTAGTATAGTCCTCTGGGTTGGCCGTGAAAATGAACTGAATATCTAGCGGCATACGCAAACGAAATCCGCGTATTTGAATATCGCTTTCTTGAAGGATGTTAAACAAGGCTACTTGAATGCGTGCCTGTAAATCGGGCAATTCGTTGATCGTAAAAATGCATCGATTACTGCGGGGTACAAGACCGAAGTGAATCACCTGCTCATCGTTATAACTTAACTTGAGGTTCGCCGCTTTAATAGGATCTACATCGCCTATCAAATCGGCAACGCTAACATCAGGAGTGGCGAGTTTTTCAATATATCGCTCAGAACGATGCATCCAATCAATGGGCGTGTTATCGCCTTTTTGAGCAATGAGCTCACGCGAAAAATGGGTAAGAGGAACGAGAGGATCTTCATTCAATTCGGAACCAGAAATCACCGGTATCCACTCGTCTAGAAGCTCTACAAGCCCTCTAGCCATGCGGGTTTTAGCTTGTCCGCGCAATCCTAAAAAGTTGATGCTGTGCCCGCTGAGTATCGCCCGCTGTATATCGGGAATAACAGTCTCGTCGTAACCGATGATGCCCTGAAATGCATTCCTGCGTTGCTTCAATGCATCGATCATATTAGACCGCAATTCTTCTTTTATGCTCTTGGGTTGGTAACCACTTTTCTTTAATTCTCCTAATGTGTGGAGTGAAGGTTTTGATGTCATATGTCTAGACCGAATAATCGTTCGGTTGGTTTTTTTAAAATCTCTTTTTTCTGTTTTTCTCGTAGTCACGAAGAATGGAATCGCCTAACCCTTTTAAACCTGTATAGAGGGCTTTACCTTGATTGGCTTCGGTAAACTCTTCGATAAACTGCTGCAAGTACGGATCTTCCGTAAGCATAAACGTGGTAATGGGAATGCGCAACTTTCGACACTGACGTGCTAAATTCACACATTTACCCACAATGTATGGGTCTAAACCCCACGAGTTTTTGTAGTACTCTCCATTTTCTTTCAAACAGGATGGCTTGCCATCGGTAATCATAAAGATCTGTTTGTTGCCCGATTTTTTTCTGCGTAAAATATCCATCGCTAACTCAAGCCCAGCAACGGTATTGGTATGATATGGGCCTACTTGCAAATAAGGCAAATCCTTTACCTGTATGGGCCAAGCATCATCTCCAAATACAACAATGTCTAAACTGTCTTTCGGATATTTTTTCATGATCCACTCAGCAAGGGCCATCGACACTTTTTTAGCCGGTGTTATTCGATCTTCACCATAAAGGATCATGGAGTGTGAAATGTCGATCATAACTACGGTTGACGCCTGTGTATTATGCTCGGTTTCTACGACTTCTAAATCATCCTCGGTTAGCTTGAATTGGTCAATACCATGATTGATCTGGGCATTTCGCAAGGATTCGCCCAATTGAATCTGCTCTGCACGATCGCCAAATTGGAAGGGACGTCGCACTTCCGTCGCTTCGTCTCCGGTTCCCATTTTTCGAGTGGCGTGTTGGCCAGATTGTGATCGTCTCATTTTTCCGAAAAGCTGTTCCATGGCTTGTTGGCGCATGGCTTGTTCGGTTTTTCCTGTAATGCCTCCTCCTCCTTTTTGCGAATAGCTTTCTTGCAAATAACCGCGTCGTTTCAATTCTTGCTCGAATTCATTACGGCCATAATTCTCAGGAAATATATGGTTCTGACGATCTATTTCTTCCATCCAATCTAAGGCTTCATTGGCGTCGCCAGAGGTATAGTTGAGCAACTCAATAAAGACGGGCATCAAGCGGTCAAATGGCTTGCGCTTGTCTTCATCGGGCACATATCTATGAAAGTGAAATCCGTTCATGGTTGGCGAAAGGTAGCGAGGCTTCTTTATTTTCCCTTGCTTCCTTGCTTTTCTTAACACATGTCAAGTCTCAAGGTTCATCGCATGCTATTTTTCTGTCACGCTGCTTATATTCGTAGCTGTGAATTTATACAGCAATAAACAACGTTGGAAAATCGTGCTTTTCGTGGCCGCTATGGTTATCGTAGGCATCACTCTTTGGTATAGCAACCATATTGCTGAACGCATTCGAGAAGAAGAAAGACAGAAAATTAGCCTGTGGAGCGAAGCCATTCAGCGAAAAGCGGAATTGGTCAATTTTACTCAAACGCTTTTCGAAAATCTGCGCGATGAGGAACGAAAGAAAGCTAACCTCCTGGCAAAGGCTTATCAGATTCTCTCTGATCCCATGGATCAAAATGACCTCACGTTTGTAACGGATTATATCTGGGGAAATACCACCATCCCCATTCTCATTTATGATGATAAAGGTCAGTTGTGGAATAGCGCCAATCTCCCGCCTAATCTCATGTCCAATAAGGCGTATACCGATTCGCTGTACGCAGTGATGAAAGGAAAGTATGACCCTATTCAATTCCCCGAAGTAGGTCTGAGTGTGTACTATAACGACAGTTACTTGTTCATGGAACTACAAAGCACCATGAACGATTTGATTAATTCTTTTATTTCTGAAACGGTTATCAATTCTGCCTCGGTGCCCGTTATTGTCACGGATAGCACACAAACGAAAATGCTCAAGTTGGGCAACATTGATCCCTCTTCTGTCGCCTCTCCCGAACTGCTGAAAAAGCGATTGGACACGATGAAAAAGTCCAATGAACCGATTCGTATTGACCTTCCTGGTCAAGGTGTTCAGTTTATCTTTTTTGAAGATTCAGAGGTGCTGAAACAGCTTCAGCTTTTTCCCGTTTTTCAATTGATTTTGATCGGTGTGTTTTTATTCATTAGCTACCTGATTTTTTCCACCTTCAGAAAGGCAGAACAAAATCAAGTATGGGTGGGTATGGCCAAGGAAACAGCTCACCAGCTGGGCACTCCGCTTTCTTCTTTAATGGCCTGGAGCTCTATTCTCGAAAGCAATGGTGTGGATCAATCCATCATGGTGGAGTTGAACAAAGACATTGATCGGTTAAATACCATAACAGAACGTTTTTCCAAAATTGGTTCTAAAACGGAACTGCACGATACGGACATGCGCGAAATGCTACAACAATCATTTGACTACTTGCATAAACGTATTTCTAGTCAGGTAAAGTTTGAATTGGTCTTTGGTGAAGAAGCGGTTATGGCTCCAATTAATCCCGCATTATTCGGTTGGGTATTCGAAAACCTGATCAAAAATGCCGTTGATGCCATGGATGGAAAAGGTTATCTAAAAGCGGCCGTTTTTAATGAAGAAGGTGTAGCTGTTATTGAAGTGACAGATAGCGGAAAGGGCATTCCAAAGAATAAGTGGAAAACAGTGTTTCAGCCTGGTTTTACAACGAAAAAGAGAGGTTGGGGACTGGGCCTATCATTGGTTAAACGCATCATAGAAACCTACCACGGTGGTCGTATTTTCGTTAAACATAGTGAAGTAGGAAAAGGGACCACCTTCCGCATCGAATTGGCGGGTTCAAAGACGGAAGCGTAGCACGTAGTCGTTCATGAAAAAGCCTTGGCCAATGTCAATGTCCTCTTCGCGATAGACTGTAAATCCGTATTTCAAGTAAAAAAAGTAGGCCTTGTTATAACGGTTCACATTTAATTCGAGCTCTTCGGCACCAGCTATTCTGCTTTGATTACAGACTTCATCCAGCAGCGCTTTGCCGAGTCCAAGTCCATGCAAGTGCGTATATAAATACAATTTGTGTAAACGATATACTTTTTCTTCTTGGAAACTATATCCGGCAAATCCTACAGGTTCATTTTTGTAATACAGCAATAAAAACTGATGCTGTTTTTCGTGCATTTGCTGGAGCAAACTTGCCTCGCTGTACATCATGTTGAGCATGTACTCAATTTGAGCGGGAGTGATAACTTCTGCGTAAGCAATTGGCCATACCTGACGGGTAATGGTCTGTATGATGGGTATGGCTTCCGGACCAACGTGTTCGATGCGAATAGCATTATCCATGCATCGTGTGTTTTTGTCCATATTTTTCCATCAAACTGCTTTCGAAGGTGAGGAATTCTTGCCAGCGTTTTTCGACATCTACCTTACCGCAGTATTTGCGGGCAAAGCCCAAAAAGGTGGTGTAATGTTCCGCTTCACTGGCCATCAATTCGCGATAAAATTCACGCAATGCAGGGTCACTGATGTTTTCAGAAAGTAAACGAAAACGCTCACAGCTGCGCGCCTCTACCATAGCGGAAAAAAGCATGCGTTCTACAAAGTACTCTTCCTTTGAACCGCCTTTATTAATGAAGCCTGCAAGGTCATGCACATAAGGGTCTTGACGTTCTCTCCCCAGCTTGAGGTTGCGCTTTTGTAACTCTTGATGAACCATTCCAAAATGCTGCATTTCTTCAATGGAAATACGAGTCATTTCTTCTACCACATCGGTATATTCATTGAATCGAATAATAGTAGAAATAGCATTACTAGCGGCTTTTTGTTCGCAGTAGGCATGATCGGTAAGAATTTCTTCAATGTTCATTTCCACAATATTTACCCAGCGCGGATCAGTGGGTAATTTGAGGCCTAACATTACTTTTTTCGGCGATTCCATGGTGCAAAGGTCAAAAATAATGTGGGTAATAAAAAGGGATTTTCGCAAAAACAACGAGCCGCCTGTTAATACAATTCACCTTTTTTTAATATTCAGCCCCGTGCATTGGTTTACCTTCACCGTTGATGAATAAAAAGAAAAATAAGAAAACCGGATACGCCGGTTTCAAACGTGAATTGAGAAAAGAGGTTTTTGGTGTGTTTGAACAAAGCGCAAAAAAACCACTCAATCACAAACAAGTTGCGGCCGCCCTTGGAATTGCCGATAGCGGTGTACGCACATTGATTTTTGAATTACTCAATGAAGCCACCGAAGAGGGTAAACTCAAGGAAGTGGAAAGAGGCAAGTTTGTGCTGGCCAACGCTCCAAGCAGTTCCATCGAGGGTATCATTGATATCAACCGCTACGGTAGAGGTTTTGTTTCGGTAGAAGGGTATGATGAAGACATTGAAATTCCGAAGGGAAAAACAGGTTTTGCGTTTCAAGGCGATACAGTAGAAATTACGTTTAATCCCAAAGCGAAAAGGCCCTCTGGAAAGGTGGTACGCGTGGTTGAACGCATGCGAAAAGCCTATGTGGGTGTTTTGGAAATCAATAAAAAACACGCCTTCTTATTACCAAGCGATCGAAAGATTCATGTCGATTTTTTTATCCCGCTTAGCGAGCTGAATGGCGCGCAGAATGGAGATAAAGTGGTCGTAGAACTTCTTCATTGGGATCGCCCTGAAAACAATCCGAACGGAAAAGTGATTAAGGTCCTTGGAAAACCAGGTGAACATCAAACGGAAATTCACGCGATCATCGCCGAGTTCGGATTGCCTTATGAATTTCCTCCGGAAGTGGAAGAGTTCGCTGAAAAAATAGATCCTGGATTTACCCCGGAAGAGATGGCCAAACGCCGCGATTTCCGCAAGGTACTTACCTTCACCATCGATCCGTTTGATGCGAAAGACTTTGACGATGCCATTTCTTATCAGGTCTTAGAAAATGGTCATTATGAAATTGGTGTACACATCGCCGATGTGAGTTTTTACCTCAAGCCAGATACTATTCTCGAACAGGAAGCCATACTTCGCGCCACAAGCGTGTATTTGGTGGATCGGACCATACCAATGCTTCCCGAACGCCTGTCTAACTTCTTGTGTTCGCTTCGTCCGAATGAGGATAAGATGTGCTTCAGCGCTGTGTTTGAAATGAATGATGAGGCTGAGGTATTGAACACTTGGATCGGAAGAACGATGATTCATTCTGACCGACGATTCACCTATGAAGAAGCTCAAACGATTATCGAAACAGGAGCGGGCGATCATGCTGAAGCGGTTTTAACGCTCGATAAACTCGCGAAAAAATTGCGCGAGAAACGTTATGCTGCGGGTAGCATCGATTTCAATACGGATGAGGTTAAATTCAATTTGGATGAAAAGGGTTATCCTTTAGGGGTATATATCAAACGCATGAAGGATAGTAATCAGTTGATTGAAGACTTCATGCTTTTGGCCAATAGAAAAGTAGCTGAATTTGTTGCGATACCGAAAAGTGGTGTTCCAAAAGCCTTTGTTTATCGTATTCACGACACGCCAGATGCAGAGAAGTTAAGCACTCTCCGTAATTTCTTGAAAAACTTGGGCTACAAACTGCCTAGAGCAAATGAAGGCGACAGCAACAATATCATCAAAGAATTAATGAAGCGTGTAGAGGGTCAACCAGAAGAACAGATCATTAAAACGATGGCCATTCGAAGCATGGCAAAGGCCGAGTATTCTACTAAGAATATTGGTCACTTTGGATTGGCGTTTGAAAATTATACGCACTTCACTTCGCCCATTCGACGCTATCCGGATGTAATGGTGCACCGGTTGTTACAACGATATCTCGATAATCAACCCAGTGCCGATGAAAAGGAGTACGACCGCAAGTGCCGACATTCTTCTTTAATGGAAAAAAGGGCTGCTGAAGCCGAAAGAGCAAGTATCAAATTCAAACAAGTGGAATACATGCTCATGCGCGAAGGTCAAATATTCGAAGGTATCATCAGCGGATTGGCCAACTGGGGCATGTATGTAGAAATAGTCGAAAACAAATGCGAAGGTTTGGTACCGCTAAATGCTATGAAAGATGATTTTTATGAATTCGATGCTGAGAAGTATGTGTTACGTGGTTCTCGTAAACGCAAAGAATATCACATGGGAGATAAGGTAACCATACGCGTGGAAGGGGGAAACCTCCAATTGCGTACACTGGATTTTGAACTCGTGAATTAACACATAAAAAAAGGCCTTCTCAACGAGAAGGCCTTTTTTGTGCGCCCACCTGGGCTCGAACCAGGGACCCACAGATTATGAGTCTGTTGCTCTAACCGACTGAGCTATAGGCGCATTGCTTTTTCAAGCGGTGGCAAAGGTAATACCTAATTCCGATTCTCCCAACTATTGAGCGTATTTGGATGAAGGGCTATTCGTTTTCGGAAAAACCAATGTTTCTTTGTGTCCTCTTTCCGCGTTACGTCTTTTTTTAGTTTTACCATTATGAATAAAATGAAAGTCTTTATCACCGCCTTGGCGTTTGTGGCTGCGGGACTGCAAGTAGCAGCGCAATCGAAAGAAATCAGAAGCGCACTAACTACCGCTCCTAGACTTGACGTGTTAGAACAACCCGTGGCCTTTCGTACGGCTTCTGAATCTGCGTTCTCTATATTCTTTATGGCAGATGAAGATGATGTACAAAAGCATTTTAAAAACTGGGTGAAGACGGTGTCTGGTTCTGATCTTAAAAAAGAGGGTTCTTTTTTAGCCACCTATAAAATGCTGATTCCTGCTTGGTCCATGGACTCATTGCAGCTCTTTATGAAGTCAGAAAAGGATGGATTGGGCTCGCGCTTTTTTCTCTTGGTAAGTACACCAAAGGGATTTTTAACTACACCGTTGGATGCCACATTGGGCAGCACAGTAAAAACGGAATTGATTGCGCAATCGAAGGTGTTTTACACGCGTTATTATGACTCAGCTATCGGTGATGCTCAAAAGGAGTTTGATACTCAGCAAAAGGATGTGGAGCGTTTGGTAAAAAAACAATCGAAACTCAATAGCGAAATTGAAGATCATAATAATGACCTGAAAAAAGCAGATGAAAATTCGCGTGGTTTAACAGAAAAATTAGCCACTACGGAAGCTAAAATGAGAGATAATAAAAGTAAGTTGGATCAACAAAAATCACGCGAAGAACAAGCGCAAAAGGAAATTGATATCAATACTACTTCTTTGCGCATCAAACAAAGTGAATATGATGCCTTCAATAGAACCGGCGATTTAAATACCAAACAAGCGGTAAAAGTTTCCAAGGAGTTAGAAAAACTGCGCAAAGCGGAAACAAAACTCAAAGAGAAGCAAGCGAAAGAAAAGGCCGCTACTACTAAATTGGAAAATCAACAACTGGACTTAGAAAGATCCAAGAGTGATATGAACGCCAAGATTGACGCCAATAAAGTTGCCGTGGATAGCCATTTTAGAGAAATCGACAGCTTGAAGCGTGACTTAGATGACGTAGCTCGTTCTTTGAATGACGAACGTTTGCAGGCCAATCAAGCTCAGCAAGTGCTCGATCAATTGAAGTTGGCCAAAACGGCTTTGCTTGGCGTTAACTAACGAAGAATTGTTCTACTTACTCCAATCATTAAGTTAGGACGGAAAAGGGTATTGCCCGATTCACTATTCCAGATGTAAGAAGGTAATACGGTCATGCGAAGTCCTGCATGCACATTCCATTTTGGAGCAAGTTGATAACGCCATTGAGCCGTCACCGCTGGAACCACTATCATTGACTTCATGCCTTTCTCAGGAGCGCGCACTACTCCGGTATAACTATCCGAAGTGCTATAGCGAGCAACTTGTTGAGGAACGTAGTAAAGATTAGCCTGTATACCAGCGAGCAGTGATGATCTTCCTAGCGCCCACTGTTTGCCCAATTCGAAGTTAAGCCCCATTTGTTTGTACACATTGTTATACGCTACATCAGTAGTAATGGTGGATTGAACGGTGGTATCACCATAAAGATTGGTAAGGGTGCCATCATCATTATAGGTTACACTGAGCAACTGATTGTAATAGGTGAACTCACCAGTTGTTTCACTGTGATAGCGATAGCCGTAGCGAGTTTCGTTGTATTCAAGACCTGCGCTATAGTAATAGCCTTCTTTTGATTTAAGTATAAAAGCAGAAAATCCATTACCATATTGAATAGGGTAGCTTGTGTTTTCTGTAGCTCTCAATAAGGTAATTTGAGGTTGGTAAACAAAGCCCAATTGGAAGCGTGGGTTGAGAATGGGGTCAGCGAGTGTCCTAAGTTGAGGTTGTAAACGATCTGTAGTGCTCACTGCCAAATGAGGAGGATTTCCCTTCGATAAAAGCGGTTGGAAAAGAAGCTTTTCTTCGCTGTTCAGTTCTTCTGTTTTGGACTGTGCTGTTTCATCAACCATGATGGTTAACTCGGCTTTTTCACTCTTAGGGGCCTCATTAGAATTCATGTTTTTCATCTCCATCTTCATAGGGTGAGACGAAAGGTCTTGCATTGGGGCTTTTTCTCTGTTGCTCTTAGGAGTGCCCATTATAGCGGTTGATGTGCTGATGGATGAACTTTTTTTCTCCTTAGAAATAGAAGTGTTATCAGTTGAAGTAGATGGATCGGAAGAGTGCTGAAATTGATTCGACTGAGCATTACCGAATGATTGTTCGGTTGTGGTGTAGTTAGGTAAATCGGGTACCGAAGTTTGATAATGTTGTGCTACGGTAGTAGGGTTGGCTAGGAAATAACCAATAACAAAACCAATCACCAACATCACGAGCGCACCTGCTACCCAATACCAGGCAAGTCGTCGTTTAGAACCAAGATTTGATTCTATTCGTGACCACATTTCTTCACTACTGGCAGTGGTTTTTACATCCATCTGCTGAAGCTGTTGGCGAAATTGTTCTTCTATGTTGTTCAAGTCCTTCATGCTACTGAACTATTAGGCACTACTTCATTTTTTTTTGGCTCCATAGGTTGGAGCAGTTCTTTTAACGCTTCACGAGCGCGCGAGAGTCGTTTGCGAGAGTTTCCTTCATCAATGGATAATATCTGTCCAATCTCTTGATGACTATACCCATCAATGCAATGGAGCATAAATACTTCTCGATGTTCTGTTGGAATCTTTTTAAGCACTTCCATGATGTGATCTGCTGATAATTGCTCAACGGCTGAGGCAGGAATCGAAAGCTGTTTTGCTGCCGCTGTATCGATAGATACATCGGGCTTTTCTTTGCGATTGTGCTCTAGGCTGCAGTGAATGGCAATCTTTCCGGCCCAAGCTTTCATCGTCCCTTTTGAGGGGTCAAATTGATGAATGTATTTGAAGAGCCGAATAAAAGATTCCTGAACAGCATCGTCGAGGTAATGGGTGTTTTGAAGATATCGGTAACACAAGTTCGTCAGATAAGGCAAAAGAAGCTCATAGAGCTTCTTTTGACCCTTTCTGTCGTTCTTTATGCAAGCCTCAATGAGGCTGTCTGATATCATCATCAGTTGAAGATCTTAATTGCACACTGATTCAACAGGTACGCAGAAGGTTCCGCTTACGGTGACTTGTATCCCATCTAGGGTGATCATTGATGCCGTGAAGGTACCAGCGATGTTCTCGCCTACTTCATCACCTGCCTCAGCGAGGGTAACTGATCCATTTTCGATTTGGTAAACCTGAATCATACCCATAGTTGGAACGGTTACATAAGATGTGTAGCCGAGATAGTCACCTGCTAATTCATAGGTACCGCCAACTTGGAAAGGTGTGCCGCTTATGATTTCAATTCCTTGAAATCCATTAATGCTCCATCCAGGTAGCACTCCATTTGCACCCCATTGTTGACTGTTGCTATAAATAACGCAGTAGTATTGAGAACTGTCAGCCTGCGTAATTACTGTTCCGCAGAATGGTTCAAAGATGGCAGCCGAGCCTTGAGCATAGTTAACATAATTAACTGCCGCTGTGTCCGCCGGATTGCCAGAAGGGCCAGCAATGGTAAATGATCCGCTGCACTCTCCAGGACTTACTGTATCTGTAGTATCTACTGGGTTATTAATGGTGTCTGTATTGACTGGATTTGGATCCGTAACTACATCTTCAAATTCATCTTGCTCGCAAGAGACTAAGGCAAAAGAGCCAACGATAGCAAATAAAGCGAATGCTTTTTTCAAATGGTTTTTCATAGGTCGAAGTTTTTTAAATGGTATCAAAACGTGTTAACCGGTTTTCAATATCCATATGAGACTTGCCTACCGAATGTGACAAAGAAGGTAATTATTTTTCTTAATCACATGAAAAACAGCGAATTAATTTTTAGGTGTCTTGGACTCTTCTATTTGTTTGAGGCGCTCAGTGGTGTACGCTTGGTCGAAAACAACGTCTTTTTCCTTTTCATCCCAAGAGGCCCTACCAATGGGCTCTTTATACAACTCCGCATCGGTTACCACACTAGTTGGGTCTAGTTTGATGTCGAGATTCATGCCATATCCCTTTTTCAATTCAGTACCACTCGGCGTCATCAAATTGAAGTAAAATATTTTCGATTGAAACCCGGGGCTAGAAAATTTTACCTTGTATTCATCTTGAAAGGGAAGACCGAATTCAAACTCCTCTCCAATGGGAAGAACTTGCGTGAATTCAACTGAATCCGTTATGATTTCTAAGGCAATGGTGCTCTGCAACGGTTGATCTTTCATAGATGAACGAATGCGGGCATTGATGTTTAAACTAACGGAGTCAGGCGCCTGACTAAAGCCCAGGGCCGGAACCAGGAGCAAACAAAAGAGCACGATTACTCTCATAATAGAGTTGTTTTAGTAATCACGAATATAGCACCTTATCTATACTTTTCCTACTTTTTGGAACCATTCAATGCGGATAGGAAGTACAGCAATGCCAGATAAACATCGCCGAGGGCATTGAACTATATTTGTTCACCAAAACTTTTTTATCGCATTGAGTAACGAATCCTTAAAGCCAAAACCGCGCCTCAAGTTTATTGATATTGCGCGATCCTGGGCTATCGTGATGATGCTCGAAGGGCATTGTACCGGTGAGGCTTTAGCTGACCAATACCGCACAGCGGAGTATCCTTTATTTGATATGTGGTACCGCTTTCACGGATTGACTTCAGTCCTATTCTTTACCATCTCTGGACTTATTTTCGCATACCTGCTAACTCAGGATAACTCCATTCCGTTTTGGAAAAATGAACGCGTGAAAAAAGGGTTTAAACGGGTGGGCGAATTAATCTTTTGGGGATACGCCATTCAACTCGATTTAAAAACACTCTACAATAAATGGTTCAATGGTGGGTATTATATTCTCGATTGGGCCTATGCTTTCCATGTATTGCAATGCATTGGCGCAGGCATTTTATTTCTACTGCTACTCTATGGTTTGTATAAATGGATTAAACTCGGCCGATTGGAATGGTATTACTTCTTAGGAGGAATGCTCTTATTTGCTGCTCAAGCTTGGTTCAATAGGTACATTCAATGGGATAAAGAAGCTGTGGAAAGTGGATTACAGGCGAGCTTTCATTATTTACCGAGCAACGCACCGGCGTTCATTCAGAATATGTTTTACGGTGAATTTTCTCAATTTGCCATCACGCGGTACAGTGGTTACGTATTACTGGGGGGTATGATGGGGGTTATTTTTAGAAAAAATGAGTACCGCATTTTCGATAATAAAATCATCTTCGGATTGATCTTACTCGGCTTTGCGATGCACCAATGGATCGCTAAAGTAATTGTCAAAATTGACGGAATTCTCGTTTACTGGAATCTAACCGACGCTAAATATCATGAAACAAATATTTCCGCCTTTAAGGATTTTGGACTCATCATTATGTTCATCGGTTTGCTCATGTTATTAGATAAAAAGGTAAAATTCAAAGACAACCTGTTTCTGAAAATGGGAAGAAATACCTTCCCGATTTACGTGGTGCATGTAATTGTTCTCGTTGGTGGTCTGTTCGGGATTGGCTTGAAACCGCACCTTTTGCATCATAACCTAGGTCCTTGGGCAACAGTACTTACGTCGCTCGCCTTCATTTTATCCTTTGCATTGATGACGTATTTCATTGAGCCACTAGACAAAGCGTATTCGACCATTCTTTCTTACCTCTTGCCTTGGAAGTGGAATCAACGAAAAAGCAAAGAGCAAAAGATAGAAATATGAAAAGCGCAAAGTGGTTCGTAATAGTATTGTTTTTCGTCGTTCACAGCGCTGCTCGTTCCCAGGATTATCATGTGATCAGTTATAATATCCGATACAACAATCCTTCGGATGGCTTGGATGCGTGGCCTTTGCGCAAGACGGACATGGCTCGTTTTCTTTTTGAAAAAAACTATGATGTTATCGGTTTGCAAGAAGTACTGAAAGATCAAATTGATTTTTTAGAAGATCGTGCACGCGATTATGCCTACTACGGCGTAGGCCGAGAGGATGGAAAGGAAAAGGGTGAATACTGTCCGATTTTTTATAACAAGAAAAAATTTGAGCTTTTATCGGCTAACACTTATTGGCTGTCACCCCATTCAGACCATCCGGGAAAAGGATGGGATGCCGCCTGTGAGCGCATAGTTACCGTTGTTCATTTGAAAGACAAGAAAACAACAAAAGATTTTGTGGTGATGAACACGCATTGGGATCATGAAGGGAAGATGGCTCGATCTAATAGTGCTCGGTTGATTGCTGATTGGGTAAAGGAAGAGCACAAAAAGGGTAATGTTGTTTTACTCTTGGGCGACTTCAATTTAAATCCTACCGATGGCGCATTAAATCCATTGCGATTTGTGATGACCGACACTTGTCCGGCGGACCAGTTGTCCTTTCCAACGTTTAATGCTTTTCAGATGAAGGTCTCTTCAGAACAGCATATTGATTATATCTGGTGCACTAAAAATGATTGGTTTTTTTCTAAATATGAAATTTTAAACCCTTCTACAACAGCAGGTAGGCAATTATCGGATCACTTTCCAGTGACTATTTCGGTTAGGCTTTTCCCATAACTTGGGCATAACAGTGGCATTGGCTAACTTTGCAAAGCGGCTGATCTTAATTGTAGATTCGGGCCTCAAACATATTGGCTCCGTAGTTCAACGGATATCCCGCATTCGCGGGACTAAACTGTAGATTCGGAGCCCTCAAACATTTTGGCTCCGTAGTTCAACGGATAGAATAGCGGTTTCCTAAACTGTAGATTCGGGTTCGATTCCCGACGGAGCTACTTATACTTTGAATGGAGAACGTCTAATTTATCGGAGTAAAACAATGTGACCCGAAATACTCTCTGCTACATTTGAACCAACTGTGTACACTATTCGAAAAGGATATACCCCGTCTTCTACGTAGTGATTGAGATCTTTAAAATTGCCCATCCAGGCTTCGTTGGAGTCATTGGTGTGAAAGATTAAATTTCCCCACCTATCGAAGATGGAGATATCTATAAAATCTATTTTAAAAGTGCTTACTTGCCAAACGTCATTTATACCATCATTATTTGGGGTGAAGGTATTTGGGGCATAAATAAAATAATTGCACTCTTCAACGAAGACCTCAATTGAATCGCGATTTACGCCACATTGGTTGGTAATTTCGACCCATATATCGCCAGGATTACTAACGGTTTGTGTTGGTTGAGTGCTTTCATTATTCCAAATGATATTATCGAATTCACTGGTTGTTACGAATAAAGTGTAAGCGCTACCATTGCATAAGTTTATATCTTCTCCTAAATCAACAGACGGATAGTCAATTAGAATGACTTCTGTTTCATCGGATACTGCACATGGACCACTTACAAGTGTAGCACTAATATTTTCTGTTGATCCAGAATGATAAACATTAGAATATGATCCATCGTGCCATGTCACATTTTGTGGCGTAGTTAAATGCACACTATCACCAGGACAAATCAATGACGTGGGGCCTAATTCTAAAAATGGAGGGTTCATAAAATCAACTAATATCTGATCAGTTGAAATGCAATCTCCCTCTTGATTAATTGCTTCATAGAAACCAGAATCTGTAACCTCAATATCGAATGCAATATCTCCGGTTGACCATGTAACTGAATAATCAGAGGATATAAGCACAATATCTCCTTCACATGCAATAATATCTGGACCGAGAGAAGGGTTTGGTACATCAATATTGTTGATGCTAAATTCGGTATAAGAGGAGCATCCGTTTTGAGATACGGTGACACCAAGTGTACCGGGTTCAGCTTCAATAACAGTATCTGTTGATCCATTCGTCCAAAGCACAGATGAGTAGTTTGCATTGGTAAGATCAATCAAAACAGGCTGGTTGTTGCAACTAGTTAAATCCAACAACTCCAGATCCACTTCAGGTAGAGGGTAAAATTCTATTTGTATGGTGTCTATTGTGGTACAACCGTTCTGATCAGAAACAATGGCAGAGTATGCTCCAGACGATTGAATAAAAATGGGGTTTGTATCATTGCCGCCATTTATAACTCCATCCGTTGTTTCCCAGATGATTGAACAATCAATGGGTATGTTGGCTTCTAAAGGTTGACTTGTGTCTCCGCAGAAGGTAGAGGGAGTTAGAACAACTTGAGGTGGATCTATCACATTAATATGAAAAAGTTGTGTAATCACCTCTCCGCATTGAGTTTCAAAGGTGACTGTGTAATCTTCACTTTGGGTGGGCGAGGCTACCACAGTTTGATCGGAACTAGAGCTCAGACCTTCAGCTGGAAACCAAGTATAACTTGTTTCAAGGCCATAACCTGCGGTAATGGTTTGGCTGTCTCCATTACAAATATCAAAGGAGAGTTCTTCGGTTAATATGGTAGGAGATAAACATACTTGTTGAAGGTTGTAATAAAAACCTGTCGATCCAGTAAAACCCCAATAAACGGTAGAATTTCCGCCAAAAACAGCATTTATTAAATCGTATTGAGTAGATAGACGAAGATCACAGTTTACATACAGCTTGATTTCTTGCAGCGCTGGATCCCAACTTATTCGTATGGTGTAGTCGTTATTATCTTCAACGTTGGATGAGCTGCTCGAAATGGAAACAGGACCTGCAATGTTATTCGACGAATTATGATTCACCACACCATTTATTAAGAAGGCAGTATGATCGAATGCTGGATCGTTCTGATTGCCTACCGGGTCTGACTGTGGGTTGTTGCTATACGTGTCAAATTCAATTCCAAATGAGGGGTTAAATCCTTGAAAACCCATTCCTGAACCATTGATTCCAATGGCCGAAGTTCCTTGTGTTTGAAAAACGAAGACCATTCCATCTGCTCCATTTGCATCAAGGTTGCCAAAATTCATGGTAAATTCAATGGTGAAATTCTCAAGAAGATTAATGGATTGGTTGTACCAAATGGTGCCATTAGAGAAGCCACTGGATGGGTTTACAGCATAGCAGTCGCTACCGAGTGATACGGCATCACCGTTTAAAACATAAGACTGTGCAGTCGCCTCAAAAGAAAGGCTGAATGCATACAAACTCGTAATCAATAATAAGAGGTGCCGTGCTATGGGAGTATTCAATTTGAGAGAGTTATGCGAAACGAAAATAGAGAATTGAGTCAATACAAGAAACGGAGGAGCTTATTTTTATGATCAACTTTTCTCGTTGAATTTTCGATTGACGTGCTTTGAAAGCTGACTTTTGTTAGTTTTTTTTCCGAGTAAAGTCGCTAGCTTCGCGACCGAACTTTTACTTATGAGCCTAGAATCTACTCTTTTTGCCCGCGCAAATAATGCGTGTGAACTTTGCACAAACGCCGATAATATTGGTCTTTATGATGTGCCACCTTCAAGCGATCATACCGCTGACGATACCATTGTGGTTTGTAAAAAATGCTTGGCACAACTTGAAAAGCAAGAAGAGCTCGATAATAATCACTGGACTTGCCTCAACTCAAGCATGTGGAGCGAAGTGCCTGCCGTACAAGTGGTGGCTTGGCGCATGCTCAGCCGTTTGCGCAACGAATCGTGGGCGGTAGATGCGCTCGATATGCTTTACCTCGATGATGAAAAATTAGCTTGGGCAAAAGCTACCGGTGACCACGAACTTTCTTCGGAGGTTGAGCTTCACCGCGATTGCAATGGAGCGGTCCTTCAAAATGGCGATGCGGTTGTCCTCATCAAAACCCTCGAAGTAAAAGGCTCACAGATCAATGCCAAAGTAGGAACAGCCGTAAAAAACATCCGCCTCGTTCACGACAACCTCGAACAGATCGAAGGTAAAATCGACGGCCAACAAATTGTGATTCTCACGAAATATGTGCGCAAGAGTTAGGTTTTTTCTCAAAGAATGATGAGCGTTTGGAGACGTCCTAAACGAAGGTTCGTTTTTCTCCCTTCTCCATCCCTTTCTCATTCTCATTCTCATTCTTTATTGAGTATCATTGCACCGTGATCAACTCGCCAACACCGCTCTATTTCGAAACTCACCGATGTGCAGATGAAAATGCCCCTTGGCTTCTTT
>JBDKGH010000153.1:0-9338 GCA_039798265.1 Bacteroidota bacterium
GAAGCGTTATTGATCGTTTGAGAACCACACCAAAACTCGGTACCCCTACCGTTATTTCCTTTTAAGGTCACCAATGTTTGGTTGTAAAAAGCACTCACCTTATGCACACATTGGATAGGCCTAGACGCGGTGACAATCAGTCCGTTGTTGGATATCACCGTATTATACAAATTCGTTTGACCCAATGTTGTTGATAAAGGAATACTTAAAGGAGTTCCAGAAGTAACCGTACCATCAAAAACGAATGTGGTACCATCTGGTGTTTGCACATGCACATTCACCGGAGTCGGGAAAGGTGTTGTAATAAACAACTCACTTGGAGCATTTTGCTGCGAATCGCCTGTCTGCCAAATCGGTGGCATCCAAAATTCATAGTCAAATTGAGCAAAGCTCATTTTGCTCACGGCAAACAAAACCAGCATCAAGCTAGTGATGCGCAGCTTCTTTGAATTCAAAAATCTAAACATATGCGGGGTACGGCTTATCTTCATGAGGAAGGTTAAGGCTAAGGTTCAGTTTAAAAATGTTCAGCCCTTTTTTTTCTCTATTCATCGGATCGTATACTATTTTGGGCAGAGTAAAATTCGATTTAATCGTCCCTCCATCGGCGAAGCAATTCACAAGATTTCAACATCGAAAAGTGAACGTATCAGCGGAATTAAAACAATTTAAACCACTTATTTTCAAGTGTTTATACACGGGGTAATATTGCGTATTTTTACGTAAAGCAACCTCGTTCTAACTTTTGGAGTTGATACCCACATGACAACTTTCCGATTTTTGGCCCGTTTTTCCACCACGATCTTATTCCTCGGATTATTAGGGTGTTGGGAGCCTGTTGCCAACAAATGGGCCGTGAAGAATATTCAAACCTTCTTCGTGGATCCTTCCTTAAACGGCTACGATGAAGTAGATGAAATAACCGGCGACTCCCTTTTCTTTCATCTGCAAATTGATCCTGCTTTCGTTTATGCCCAAAATCACCTCTCTCAACCTTTCATGCAAAACGCAATGGCCCTTTCCTTACCAGAGCCTGGTAGAGATGGTATTTTTGAGGATATCATATCGATTCAATTTTACTGCAATAAAGATCTCGCTGGTATTCCCGCGGGAGAACCGATCAATAGTCTCGTTGGTTTAAAATCATTCAATTGGCAAAATTTTTCTTCCACAGAAATCAACGGTATACCTGCTATCGACTATTGGCTTCTTCAAATGAACCATAAGCAGCCCGGCGCTTCTTACTTCAACTACGACGGCCAAACATTTTTTATCGCCCAAACCCAACACCCCGCAGATAGCGTTCAAATATCACTGCGACTAGCCACGTTCAGACAAGTGTTCGAGTGTTCGAGCCGTTATATCCAATGGAACTAACTGCTCAACGTTTTTTCTACTCTAATCATTCGGCCTGAGTGTACCTCCGTTATGCTGTACTTTTGATGCAGCAACATGACAACTGTACTTCAACAAATACGTCAAGAATTACTGGCCAACGCGAGCCCCGAACGCGTTGAGAAAATGAAAGTGATCATACCCGGCTCATTACCCGCTTTTGGAGTGATTAATCCAGTCATTAATGACATGGCTAAGCGTTATAAATCATTCGGTATTCCTCTGGTAGTAGCACTTTGGGAAACGGGATTTTATGAGGAGCAGCTTTTATCGGCAAAAATCCTTGTTCGCATAGCAAAAAAAAATGTACCCGAAAGTATTCAACTCCTCGAACGTTTTAGCGGCCAATTAAGCGATTGGTCAGTATGTGACACCTTAGTCACAGGGCTCACTAAAGCGCTCGCAAAAAGTCACGCTGATTATTTTTTCGATCTTTCTGCTCAACTCATCGACTCTCCCAACTTTTGGGAACGCCGTGTTTCTCTTGTTCTACTTCAACACTTTTGTAAACAGAAAAACTACCACCCCGAAATTGCTCGTCGCGTTATGTTGCTGAAAGCTGATAAAACGCATTATGTCAAAAAGGCCGTTGATTGGATCATTCGCGACCTCAAAAAAAATGGCTACTCCTTATGATTGAAAAACTCCAAACCCTTATAGAATGCGATGTTTGGGATGAAAATGTAGCGCTGGTAAATGGCGAAATAATGGATTTCGACTTCTTGCTTGCCCTTGGCGCAAAAAGAAAACTCCAACTTTCAGTTGCAGATGCCCACTCACTCGACTTTTTTGCCTCGTGGCATCAATCTACCGAATGGACATTCGGTATTTGGGGATATGAATTAAAAAACAGCATCGAGAACTTAACCGCCTCAAAAGAAAATCCAGGCGAGTTTCCTGCGCTAACTTTTTTCCAACCGCTGACCGTTATTGGAATAAAAGGAAAAGAATGGACCATCCTCAAAAACGAATCTCCCTTTGATCAACAGAGAATAACTGATTTGATCAACTCTGCCACTCCATCGTCAGCCAAGCCTGTCGAAGCTATTGAGCTAGAGCCCAAAATGGACAGAGAAACCTATCTCGCCGATGTGCGCGCATTGATACAGCACATTCAACAAGGCGATATTTATGAGGTCAATTATTGCCAAGAGTTTTTTGCCAAGAAAAAAATTAAACAACCCTACCGACTTTTCACCGAACTCTATAAAAACACCACTCCGCCTCATGCAGCCTACGTGCAGAGTGGAAACACTTTTTTGGTTTGCGCTTCACCAGAAAGATACATCGCTAAAAAAGGACAACACGTTTTTTCCCAACCCATCAAAGGCACCATCAAACGCGGCGCTAACAAAGAAGAAGATGCCTTGCTCAAAGAAGAGCTCGCCAACTCTCAAAAGGAAAAAAGCGAGAACGTCATGATTGTAGATTTGGTCAGAAATGACCTCTCAAAATCTGCGGTCAAAGGTAGCGTGAAAGTAGATGAACTATTTGGTATAAAAAGTTTCAAAACTGTACATCACATGGTGAGCACAGTAAGCGCCGAACTGAAAGAGCACACTCCTTTTCATCAACTACTGCGCGATACTTTTCCCATGGGATCAATGACTGGCGCGCCAAAAGTGCGAGCCATGGAACTCATTGATGAATATGAAAAATTCAATCGCTCTTGGTACAGCGGTTCCGTAGGTTATATCGCTCCAAACGGTGACGCTGATTTCAATGTGATCATTCGAAGCTTACTGATCAACAATAAAAAATCTTACGTGAGTCTTGGCGTTGGAAGTGCCATTACAGCTCTGTGCTCACCCGAAAAAGAATATGACGAATGCCTCTTAAAAGCCGCGGCTATTCGAAGAGTTTTAAGTGGAAAATAAAAAAGCCGTCTCTGCATAGCTGAGACGGCCTTTTTTAACCAAAAACTCAAAAACACTATTCAAAAAAAATCAGGGAAATTCTACTTTAAAAATGCAATGGATAGGAATCATCAGTCCTTTATCCAGCACCACACGATCGTCACCCGTGGCAACAATGCGCGATTTTATTTTCTTTTGATTGGGAAGTGATTCTAGATGCAAAATAACTTCCGATTGTCCTATGGATTCTAACGCTACGGCCTGCAAGAGCTGGGCTCTGCGGCGCATGCGCTCATTAGGTGTTTTTAAAACATCCTCCGTAACAAATTCAAGGGATTTTATCTGAAATAACTCTTCACGGCTGTTCAGAGTAAGTATGTTCAACATAAGTGGTGTTTGTGGTTCGGGTTCTTTAACGCCCACCACTTACAAAAGGTTTCAGCTCAGGTGTGCTTTCCATACCCACTTCGTGGTAGCTGACACTGCCGCATCAGCCGCAATGCGGTATCCCACCACCCAAACTATTTTTTCGCCCGAGACTAAAACAAGGATGTTCGACTTCTGATTCAACGCTACTTTTTGTTGTATTAAAAAATCGCTGATCTTTTGTGAGCCCTTCATGCCAAGAGGTTTAAAACGATCCCCTTCTTGCCAAGGTCTGATTGTAAGCGGGAATTCCAAAAGATCGGCGTCTAACTGAGCAATGGCTGGCGATTTATCCAACTCCCATTCTTCCAACGGCATCTCTTCTATTCGAATAGAATACTGTCCTGTCCATTCAGATTGCCCGCGTTCTATTTGATCGGGTGCAATTGCTGTATCATTTACACGACACAACACCAATACATCGCGATTGCGAAGCACTTCGAATACACCAGCTTTTACGCGGCTTCCAGTTGGTCTGCTCATCAGATCAATAACTTCCGTTACTTGCATAGAGCCAAAACCAAATGGGCGCAACCATTCCCATAAAAACAAACGCGGATGATCGGAATTGCGCAACCATTCTATCGAAATGGTTTGCTCCTCACCTTCCCAACGAACATTCTTTTTAATTTCTGTATCGACATGTTCGCGCACCAAATTCGCGGTCTCTCTATAAATAGGAGCCAAATGAAGTAAAGTATCTTTAAAGCCAGGATTCAATTTTTCCAACTCCGGGATCGTACGATGACGAATAGCATTCCTGGTGTATTTGGTAGAAGAGTTGCTGCTATCTTCTTGCCATTTGAGCTCCATGCGACGAGCATACACGTCTATTTCTTCGCGAGAAAAACTCAAAAGAGGACGCAACACACGATTTTCTTTCTGCGGCATTCCCGCCAAACCTTTGATACCACTGCCTCTTAGAAAATGAAAAACCATCGTTTCCACTTGATCATCGGCATGGTGAGCGGTGAGTATATACGATGCTTCATGCTGACGTCGAAGCTTTTCTAACCAATCATATCGAAGCTGACGCGCAAATTCTTGAACGCCTTTTTTCTTCTGTTTTCTTAAAACCTGGGTGTCCGCCCGCTCCACTACCAAGGGGAGCTTCCATGACTTGGCGAGCTTTTTTACAAACTCCTCATCCCCTTCAGATTCCTCGCCGCGCAATTGAAAATTCATGTGCGCTAACACCACATTCACCCCCATTTCTTTGAGCAAATGAGTGAGCACTACACTATCTAATCCCCCGCTTAATGCCACTATTACTTTTTCACTTCCCGAAAAAAGAGTGGACAGTCGACGTTCAAATTCTTGCAGGTTCAAAGGCATAAAAAGAGATTAGGGCAGCAAGATAGACCGAAAATGAAACATCTTCCTAGCCCCCGCATTTTTATCCTTAAGACGGCAAATGCCTTTATTTTCGATGGTTTTCGATGTACTTTGCACCGCCATCGAATAACAAAACTTAACTTTTCCCTAAGAGCTTAAAAATCCAAGGAATAAGTAATAACAACCACAAGGATTTAGCCGTCTGTCTTTACATTTGGCTTTCAACTTGACGCTATGAGAATCAAAGCACTTTTTTTCGCCTTATTGAGCCTCTTCACTTTTGCAAGCACTGTGCATGCCCAAATTTTTGAGCCTGTAAAATGGAAGTTCAGTTTAGGTCCTATTGAAAATAATGAAGCTGATGTTATCGCTTCCGCCACTATAGAATCAAAGTGGCACGTGTATGCGCTTACGGTATCAGCCGATCCGAATGCTATTGGTCCTATCCCCACGAGCCTGAAACTTACGCCTTCGCCCTCTTTCTCTTTAGTGGGAAAAACCAAACAAGGAAAGTTCATCACGCACTATGATCCAAACTTCGAAATGGATCTGAATTACTTCGAAAATAAAGCGACCTTCACTCAGCGAATCAAAATCAAGGATACCAAAGGTTTCCAACTCAAAGGGAACCTGGAGTACATGGCCTGTAATGACGAGCGTTGCATTTTTCCTGATCCCGAAATGTTCACGCTCAAAGTGGGTAACGAAGAAGCTACTCCAGCTGAAGAACCTAAGCCAACCGAAGAAAGTAAGGGCATATTGAAACCCGTTAAATGGTCGGCTCGCCTAGAAAAAATCAACGATACAGAATTTGATGTCATCTATACCGCAACTATGGACGCGGGTTGGCATATATACGCTCAAGAGCTTTCGAATAATGAAGGTCCTGTACCAACATCATTCACGTTTGGTCCCATGAAAGGGGTAGAAACCGTGGGTAAAACCATCGAGGGTAAGCCCATTCGTAAATACGATCCTAACTTCATGATGGACCTCGATTATTTTGAAGGAAAGGCAGAGTTTCGTCAACGTCTCAAACTAACGGAAGCAGTTAATACACCTTATCCCGCTGTCGTAAACTTTATGGTGTGCGACGAAGAGAGCTGCTTACCTCCAAAAGATGTTCATTTCAGCATCGATTTCGCCAAAGGAACCGTTTCGGAATATGAGCCAAAATCAGATCTTCAGGGCATGAATAAAGGATCGGGCGATCCTTTTCAATGGAGCCAAGTTGATCTAAACAATCCATACAGCACCTGCGGTATCGATGAGGGGCCGAAATCAGAAACGTCTCTTTGGGCAATTTTCCTTTTCGGCATCATCGGTGGTTTACTCGCTTTGGTAACTCCATGTGTTTTTCCGATGATTCCTCTCACCGTAAGTTTTTTCACTAAAGGCTCTGAAGGAGGAAAAGGAAAACAACGCGCTATTCTTTATGGCGCATTCATTCTACTCATTTACTTCTTGCTGTCACTTCCTTTCCACTTATCGAAAAATGTTGATCCAGAAGTGCTCAACACCATTTCTACCAACGTATGGCTTAACCTTGCCTTCTTCGCCATCTTCATTGTTTTTGCCATTTCATTTTTTGGTTTCTATGAAATACAATTGCCTAGCAGCTTTGCCAACAAAGTAGACAACGCCTCGAATGTGGGTGGGCTGATTGGTATATTCTTTATGGCGCTCACTTTGGCTATTGTTTCTTTCTCGTGCACGGGCCCAATTCTTGGAACCGTTATCGGAAGTATATATGCCAGTGATGCCGCTGGAGTTGTGCAAATTTTTGGACTTGAGCTCTCCCTTCCTGCAACTAAAATTTCGATGGCCATGTTGGGCTTCGGACTGGCCTTGGGCTTGCCCTTTGGCTTATTCGCTGCCTTCCCAAGCATGATGAAAAAGTTACCCAAAAGCGGCGGATGGTTGGAAGATTTCAAAGTATCTCTCGGCTTCTTGGAAGTAGCTTTCGCTCTAAAGTTTTTGTCAAACGCAGATTTGGTAGAACAATGGGGTTTTCTCAAGCGTGAATTCTTCTTTGGCGCATGGATCATCATTGGTATCCTTTGGGCGCTCTATCTATTTGGTAAATTCAAATTCAAGCCAGGGCAAGGAAGCAAAAAACTATCTAAAACAAAATTAGCAGTAGGTCTTTTTGTTTTAGGCTTCGCCATTCGAATGATTCCTGGTATTTTACCTCCAGGCCAACTCAATAAATTCCAGTTTCTCAGCGGATTTCCACCGCCCCGTGATTATTCTGTTTATGAATTTAAGCCAGAGTTTGTCATCTATCACGACCTCGCTGAGGCCATGAAAGCGGGAAAAGAACAAAACAAACCTGTGTTTGTGGACTTTACCGGTTGGGCGTGTGTCAACTGCCGTAAGATGGAAGAAACGGTTTGGCCAAAAGATAAGATCGCTAAAATCTTCAGCGAAGGATACATCATGTGTTCACTTTATGTAGATGAAAAAGTGGAGCTTCCGGCTGATCAACAATTCGTGTACACCACCGCTGATGGTCGCCAAAAGGAAATTCGCACGGTTGGTAATAAATGGGCTACCCTGCAAACACAAACCTTCAATAACAACTCACAGCCATTCTACGCCATACTCGCTACTGACAGTACTTTGCTCGCTCCTACGATGCAATACAATCCGAATGTAGATGAATACCACAATTGGCTCGACTGCGGTTTAAATTCTTATAAAACCTGGAAAGAAAAGACTCAGCTAGCGTCTAATTAATTAGGTCTACTCAATTTTAACAGCCTCCACCTCACTAAATCTCTAAATTTAGTTGAGTGGAGGCTTTTTCATGCTTTTCTTAGCATGACTGAAAAAAATGCGCGGATACCTTATCCACATATTATCTCTTCTTACCCTGCTGTTCAGCGTGGCTTTTGCCTACGGACAAAAAACTGTTGTGAGCGGCCGTGTAATCGACAAAGACACCAAGGAACCGATCATGTTTTCTCCGGTGTACTTTGTTGGCACCAAATCGGGAACCAATACCGACGAAAATGGAAACTACCGCATCGAAACATTTTACAGCAGCGATTCACTGCGCGCTCAATCCATAGGCTACACCGCCGTTACCAAAAAAATCAAACAAGGAACCACCATGGTGATCAACTTCGAGTTGAGCTCTGGTGCGGTAATGGAAACCATCGTCATTAAACCCAAAGACGAGCCCAACCCAGCCATTGAGCTGATGAAAAAAGTAATCAAAAATAAAAAAATCAACAACCGCGAAAAACTAGATGCCTACGAATACGAGGCCTACAACAAAGTTGAGTTTGATCTAAACAACATTTCTAAACTGCAAGATCGAAAGCTACTAAAGCCCTTTGATTTCATTTTTGAAGGAATGGATACCACACAAGAAAAAGTGTATCTGCCCGTATTCATGACCGAATCGTTATCCGATTACTACTTCAAGCGCGATCCCAAGTTTGCAAAAGAAGTAATCAAAGCCACCAAAGTAAGTGGTATCGAAAACAGTTCTATCAATCAGTTTTTGGGCGATATGTACCAAAACGTGAATGTTTACGACAACGAGATCATCGCCTTCAATAAAAGTTTTACAAGCCCTCTGTCAACCTATGCCTTAGGATTCTACGATTATGGGTTGGTGGACAGCGCCTTCATTGACAACAAGTGGTGTTATAAACTACAGTTTTTTCCCCGCCGAAAACAAGAGCTTTTATTCTTCGGCGAAATGTGGGTAAACGATACTACCTATGCGGTAAAAAGTATAGAAGCCACCATCGCAGAAGGCGCAAACATCAACTGGATCAAGCAATTTAAGGTTAACCAAGAATTCAACGAAGTAGAGCCTGAAGTATGGATGCTCACCAAAGACCAATTGCTCATCGACTTCAATTTAAGTGATAAACAAATGGGTATTTATGGTAGAAAAACATCTACTTATAAAGACTTTGTGATCAACAAACAGCGAGAAGAAGGGTTTTATGCAGGCCTCAGCGATATTGAGGTAAAGGACGACGCCTCGCTGAAAGATGATGCCTTTTGGGATGCCGCTCGGCACATAGAACTTTCCGATAATGAACAACGCATTTACCACATGGTAGATACGCTGAAATCGTTGCCTCAGTTCAAAACGGTGGCCGACATCATCAACCTTTTTGTCAACGGGTACAGGATAATTGGTCCGATCGAATTAGGGCCGTACTACAAAACATTTAGCTTCAACGTAGTGGAAGGTGGGCGATTCCGAATTGGTGGGCGCACCAGTAACGATTTCTCCAAACGCCTGATGCTCGATGGATATGTTGCTTATGGGTTAAAAGATGAGCGTTACAAGTATGGTGG
>JBDKGH010000154.1:0-17830 GCA_039798265.1 Bacteroidota bacterium
TCAGGCATGGAAAACACTGTTGTGCTCAACATATCAAAGGATCTTCCATTTGCACACAATCGTTTTTGCGCAGCCGAAGGACTAAAGGATGTTCATGGCGCCTCACAATTCAAAGACAACGCATTTAGCGCAGCTTACGGCGTTGACATGACCGACGGACCACTAGCAGGCTTGATGAGTCGTGCGGTGGTTGTTGTTAATGAAGAAGGCAACGTGACTTACACCGAACAAGTACCAGAGATTGCACAGGAGCCCAACTACGATGCGGCGATTGCAGCGTTGTAATTAAATATACGAACCTCAAAAAGCTTCACTGATGTGGGGCTTTTTTTTTAGCTTTCCAACTTAGGTAAAGACCTTATAGGTCTAAGACCTATAAGGTCTTTACCTAAAAAATAACGACAATTCCAAACATTTGTTATTCCGCCCCAATCAAGCCTTTCAACGCCTTTATGCAATATGCACATCCCGAATATTATTCTTCCATAAATTCAACAAAAAAAGGCCACCCACTTGGGATGGCCTCCTTTTATGCAATATGCATATACCTATTAAAATCGACCTCGTAAGGTCACTACTAGATTGCGACCAGGGGCCGAAATATTCGAAGAAAACAAACGATAGTTGTGATCCAAAATATTCTCTAAAGCCAACTGAACTTGCACATTACTCGTAATCTGCGAAGACGTTCGAACATTTAAGGTGTACCAAGATGGCATACCCACTGCCGTTGCATTGGCCTCATTATCCTCTGCGTTTAATCGGTAATCTTCCAATCGTTTCCAACCGTTATACATCACATAAAACTCGCCTTTAAATTGCTTGCCTTGTATGTATAAACCCGTACGACCAAATACCGGAGGAATGTGATCCAGCGGCTCATCCTTTGGCTCTGCTTTTACGCGACCATAGGTATAGTTTATGCTGCTACTCATCCCGAAAACATCCGTAAATCGAGCGTCAAATTGTGCACTGAAACCATAGATATAAGCTTCTACAGCATTCACCATATGCGACACCATTGCACTATCTCCATTATACTGAACAATGCTTTGTCCATCATAAGTAGTCGCGGCTGTAGTTAGCGCATTTCTATACAAGGTATAGTACGCATTAGCGCTAACTGTTACACTTTCGGTGTACGTTTTTGATATACCTAAATCTGCATTGTAGGTAAACTCCGGTTTCAAATTGGGATTGGGCACTATCAGATTACCCAATTCTACTAAGTTACCATTCTCATCGCGTGTGGCACCCGTCGATTCAAACAACTTGCCCATATCATCAATATTAGGTGCCCTAAAACCAGTGCTACCCAATAAAGATATCTTCCAAGCATGCGGAAGATTGGCGATCAAACCAAGATTACCACTGAGCGCTGAGTATTGGTTGTCCAACTCATTGTAGGGAAACGGAAAAAAGGTCTTATCATTAAATGTTGCTGTCATGTGTATATTGCTATACCGCAATCCATCGGTCAATACCAACCAATTGTTTACATTCCAATTATGAGTGGCGTAGGCCGCAAAAGAAGTCAACTTTGTTCCTCCATCGGGATAACGAGTATTAAAGGGTGTTATCTCACCGGTCTCAATATTCGTTGAGGTGGCCGTGCTTACTAAATCATTGTGCACTACCTCTAAGCCATACCGAAGTTCATTTGTTGTATTGACCTCTTTTTTGAAATCAGCATTCAAGGCTAACACCTTTACTTCATCCACTTGACTGTCCAATGAAGTCCTTCGGTAACCTCTGCTATTTCTGCTCGCCTTTACGTCCTGATAAGAAGCGGTAATACGTGCGACATCAAACAGTTTATTCGGATTGGTTAAATCAAGATGATAAGCAGTTAGCATACGATCCTGCGGTCCATAATACCATTTGGCAAAGCGCGGAGCACCGTTGCGATACTGGGTCAATCGATCATAACGGGGTACGTTAGAACTAGTACTCATCTGAAAATTGAGCGTATGCTTCACTCCTGGCTTCTGCAGAAAAGAGAATTTTTGCAATAAGTCAAACTGAACATAACCGCTACCCACTTGCACATTAGGATTATCATTTTTCACGATACTATCCACGCCATTAATGGTAGTGACGTACTCCGGACGTCCCCAGTAATTCAGATTAAAAGGCGAACGAACATTGCCCTGACGCAAATCGCCAAAATCACTGCTCGTAATGCTCGTCAAAGAAGAAAAACGTTTACCACCGATATTAAAATCGATGTGAGCCGTTTTCTCTGAGTTAGCAGAACTGGTTCGAACAAATGCATTGGCCTTAACGAGTGTTTTCTCGCCCGTTGCGAATTCAGGGTTACGCGTATAAAAGTGCATCACACCACCCAGCGCATCGCTTCCATAAACTGTAGCGCCCGTTCCGAAAAGAATCTCTATTCGCTCCATCATGGTATTGTCCAAGGTGATCACATCCTGCAAATGACCCGCGCGATAGGTGACGTTATTCATGCGCACGCCATCTACAACCAAGAGTACTTTGCTCGCTTCAAATCCGCGAATGACTGGAGAACCACCACCCAACTGACTTTTTTGCACAAACACATTTCCACTTTGAGCAAGTGCATCCGCGCTTGTTTGTTGATTGATAAAAGCCAATGTCTTGCGATCCAAAACTTGAACTTGCTGAGCGACATCTTTATTCTTCTGATCGAAGCGACTAGCCGAAATCACTACCTCGTTCGTTGTGAAAATTTCCTCCTGAAGGTAAACGACATCCTTGATTTCACTTCGGTTCAATGTAAGCTTTACATATCCAGTTAATGAAAAAGTAAAACGATCACCCTTGATCGTTTGGAGATCGAATGTCCCTTTCGAAGAATTGACAAAGTAAAAAATGCCCGGCACTTCCGTGCTAATCATTACACCGGAAAGTCGTTCGAGGGTAGATTGATTCTTAATGGTAATTTCTTGTGCCTTTACCATAGTAAAGGAAAAACATGCGCATACCAGCGCCATTACTTGGGTATAAAATTTCATTTTGATTCGGTTAAATAGTAAGAGAAAACCCTTGCTCATCGAACAAGGGAAGCAGAACTATTTAAACCATTCGCGGAGGACCTACATGAACTGGATGATCAATTTCACCATATGACACATCTATGTAAGCACAGACAAAACATTGGTCAACTTCTGACAATGGAACTGCAAGTGTTTTGCTCGAAGGGATAGCCTTAGCAAACACTTTCAAAACATCGGATTTACTTCTTTTGGTAGGACTTTCAGAAGCATCATTGGTGAGGAACTTCCGAACCCATTTCTTCAAGGCCATTTCATCTTCGTCGAGCAAAGCATAAACGTGAAGTTGATTCTGTTCATCACGGTGTTCGGTAACCACATCGTACATTTTGCCTTGCCAAAGAATCTCTCTATCCTCAGGACGTTCAATTTCACGTTCTTCTTGGCTAGAGAATACCAAATGAACCAATTGCTCCTTTTTCCAAGTTCGGCTTGCCTCCAACTTCATTTCAGATTTGATGGCCTTCATACGAAAGGAAAAATACCCATAAGCTAACGGCAAATAGAGCACCAATGCCAAAGCCATAGCCAGGGCAAAAGCAGGCATCCAATGGTACTTCTTGATTGTTGGCTGAGGCATTTCATTACAAACTTAACAATTGAGGAGACACACTTTGAAATTTATTCGTGCTTTCACCCTTTTTTTCTTTACCTAAGGCTAACACTGTAATAACTTTGGAATGCTCTATTTGGAGCATGGTAGGTATGACAAAAGCGAAAAAGCCAAAAAAAATTGAGAAAGAATTCATTAACCGCGAGATTTCTTGGTTAGAATTCAATGAACGTGTACTTCAACAAGCCGCGGAAAAATCAAACCCGCTCATCTCCCGCTTGCGGTTTTTGGGTATTTTTTCCAATAATCTCGATGAATTTTTTAAGGTACGCGTTGCAACACTTAAGCGAGCAAAAACATTAAAAACAAAGGCCATTGACCCAATGGACTTTGAGCCGGAGGAAACCCTCTCGCAAATTCACCGCACGGTTATTGAGCTTCAAGAAAAATTTGACCGTCACTTTGAGTTAATCATTAATGAACTTGCTAAAGGAGGCATTCACTTCCTGAGAGAAAACGAATTGAATACCGATCAAAAAAAATTCGCTGAACAGTATTTCGAAAGCCAGATTCGTCCCTCGCTAGTGCCAGTGATGTTGAGTAATAAAACCCCCTTTCCTCAGCTGAATGATAACACCAGCTATATGGCCATCGAGGTAGGGTACAAAGAAAAAAAATCGCATACGGCTTTCGCACTATTAGAAATACCCTCCAACCTCAAACGATTCGTGGAAATTCCTTCTCACGGTAATAAGAAGCATGTGATGTTTGTAGATGATATCATCCGCTACCGTTTGAGAAAAATATTTGCCATCTTCAATTATGATTATGCCATTGCATTTTCAATTAAAGTAACCCGCGATGCTGAGTTAGACATCGATGATGATCTTTCTAAAAGTCTCGTGGATAAAATGTCCAGAAGCCTTAATCAGCGAAAGCGAGGTGAATACGTCCGCATCAACTTCGATAAAAATATCCCTGCAGGTTTGTTGGACTTCATTCTGAAGAAAACGAAAATCAAAGATCCTGAGAACATCATTCCGGGTGGGCGATATCACAATAATAAAGACTTACTCTCTTTTCCTGATTTTGGTAAAAAAGAACTGGTTTTTCCTCCCTTTATCCCCCTTCAGCATCCTGAACTTGATGGCAAATCAAGTATCATAGAAGTCATTCGCCAAAAAGATATCTTACTTCATTTTCCCTACCATCCGTTTTTACACATCATTGATCTTTTGCGCGAAGCCGCCATTGATCCGCACGTTCGCACCATCCGCATTAGTATTTACCGCCTTGCGAAAAACTCGCAGATACTGAACGCCTTGATCAACGCAGCGAAAAACGGAAAAAGGGTGATCGCTGTAGTAGAAGTACAAGCTCGCTTTGACGAACAAAATAACATCGAGGCCACTCGAGCCATGCAAGAAGCCGGCATCAAAGTCATACCCGGAGTTCCTGGTTTGAAAGTGCACAGCAAACTTATTCTCATCAGCAGAAAAGAAGGCACCAAAAGCAATCGATATGTTCATGTAGGAAGTGGAAACTTTAATGAAAAAACATCGGAGATCTATACAGACATTTCATTGCTCACGGCCAATAAAGAAATTGGACAAGAGGTGCGCAAAATATTTGAGTTCTTCGAAAGTAATTTTACTCGTCACATTTTCCGACATCTGCTCGTTTCTCCCTTCAATACACGCAGAAAATTCGTTGATCTCATCCACGAAGAAATAGACGCGGCGGAGAAAAAGAAACCAGCCTTCATTACCCTCAAAATGAATAACCTGGTAGATGCGGGTATGATTCGTAAACTCTACGAAGCTTCACAAGCAGGTGTGAAGGTGAACCTTATTATTCGCGGTGTCTGCTCCCTAATTCCAGGAATAAAAGGACAAAGTGAAAACATAAAAGTTCACACACCAATTGGTCGTTTTTTAGAACATAACCGCATTGCGGTATTTTGCAATCAAGGCGATCCGCTGTATTTCATCTCAAGCGCCGATTGGATGACGCGTAACCTCGATCACCGGGTTGAGGTAACGACTCCTATTTACCAAGAAGATCTGAAGCAGGAATTACAAGATTATCTGGATATCACCTTGAAACATATTCATTCGAAAGATTCTAAAAAAACGCATCCGCAAATGCTCGCTTACGAGTACTTTCGTTCTAGAAAATCCGCCAAGTGAAATTAGCTGCCATTGATATTGGCTCAAACGCCATTCGCCTGCTTATAGAAGAGATCTATAATGACCATGATGAATTTCACATCGAGAAGGTTTCGCTTACACGTGTACCTGTTCGCTTGGGCGAAGATGTATTTACCAAAGGAAAAATTTCGAAAGAAAAAGCGCGCCAACTGGAAAAAACCATGAAGGCGTTTTGGCATTTGATGGAAGTGCATGATGTAGTCTATTATCGCGCGTGTGCCACCAGCGCCATGCGTGAGGCCAAAAACAAAAAAGAAGTTTTAGCAAAAGTATTCTCCGAGTCAAAAATTGATATCGAAGTGCTCAGCGGCGACGAAGAAGCTCGTCTGATTTTCTCCAACTCGGTCGCCCAAAAATTGAGCAACGACGAAAGCTATTTGTACATCGACGTAGGCGGAGGTAGCACAGAATTAACGCTCATCAGAAGCGGAAAAAAGGTAAAAAGTAAATCTTTCGAAATCGGAACTGTTCGCGCCCTCATGGGTGGCGTGAAGAAAGGAACACATTCCAAAATTGAAAAATGGCTCTCCAAGGTGCTTTTACCCAATGAACAAATCACTGCGATTGGAACAGGTGGGAATATCAATACCATTTTCAAGATTCAAGGCAAAAAGCCCGAATCACTCATTACGCTGAAAGAAATTGATCAACTGTATCAAAAACTTCTTCAGTTTACGATTACCGAACGCATCATTCAGCTTCGTATGAAACCAGACCGTGCAGACGTTATCATTCCAGCGGCTGAAATTTACTTACACATCATGCGCTTTACGGGCATTGAGAAAATGATGGTTCCCAAGATCGGTTTATCAGACGGAATAATCCTTGACATGTTCGAAAACTGGAAAAACGAACAAAACTAACCCTACCTTGTTTTTTACTATCAGCGCGAATAAGTACCTGAAATGACGGCATTTCGGCACATAGTGCTCAGCGGAGTGCATTAAGGCGAAATGAACCCTGAGAAAACATCCAAGAATTGGAATACACTGTATTCACAGTTTTTGATTTGTTTGACAGCAAAACCTCTCCAAACAAAAAAAAGAACTGATTTTCAACGATAAAGAAAAATCACCACAGGAACAAGATCAAACAAAACTTCGTTTTTTTTCCAAAAAATAGAAGAGAACCTTTTCGTTTTTCGCCGCGTATAATCGTCGAAATCCCTTGATGTTCAAATTTGTGCAGCAAGGGTTACATTTGATTGCTTACCATTTCTAGCTCCTTCTAGGCTTCAATGTGAATTTCACATGTAACCTAAACCTCTATGCTAGAATTTTTCTCCGCCAGCACCCGTATGGTAAACACCAGAAGGGGCATTACTGAGTGTCTTGAATCGTCAATGGGCCAAGATTATGCATCAGCCAATCTTATTGTCATTCATGCCTCCATTGGACATGATTTTTCAGAACTCATATCACAAGCGCATGAGCTAGCTCCTCGAGCCCGCATTGTCGCGGCCTCTTGTTGCGGTGTCGTGGGCAAAGAAGGCGTTAGTGAATCAATGAAAGACATCGCCGTAATGGCAGTGCGTGGAACCGAATTTGCCGTCGCTCATACCTCTCGCATCAACGGATTTAATTCCTATGATGAATGTAAAAAGATGGCGCAACAGCTCAAACAAGAGCAGCCAGGCATCAACATGATTTATCTTTTAGCCTCTGGAATCGACATTGCTAATGACCGCTGCATAGAAGGGATTGAGGAAGTGTTTGGTCCAGAAGTAACCATATTCGGAGCCACCTCATCTGACAATATGAAAGGATTCATTTCCTTTCAAGCTATTGATCAAAATGTATTCGAACACGGCGCATACATGGTCGGATTTGCGGACCCTAGTCTTTCTGTTGAAACACAAGCAACACATGGTTTTGTAGCTGTTGGTGAGCCAATGACAGTCACTCGAAGCGCTGGGCACATTATACACGAGTTAGACGGTAAGCCAGCTTGGACGGAATACCTCAAAAGACTAGGACTTCCCGATAATGCCAACTGCGGCGACTCAATACCAGTGGGTGCCTTGGGCGAAAAACTCAGCGCTGAATTAGCGAAAGAATACGGCAATCAACACCTCCTTCGCGTAGTAACAAAGCATGAAGGCAATGATATGTACTATGCCACCCAATGTCCTATTGGCACTGAGCTATGGCTTACCGTTCGGGATGAAGATTTGATCTTCTCTGAAATGGACGCCATGGTAGCACAACTCAAATCTCGCATCAACAATAAAAAAACGGTAGCGGTTTTTCATGCTGACTGTTTAGCCCGAGGACGTTTCCTTTTCAATAAAATCATGAAAGAAGAATTGGTGAGCCGCATGCAATACCCCTTCTTCGAAAATCAGGAGTGTCCACCATGGCTAGGTATGTATGGCTTCGGTGAATTTGCTCGCTTAGGCGGGAAAAACGCCTATCACAATTATACAACCGCGCTCTACGTGATTTCAAGAAGTGTTTAATGCACATGAATGAAACAGTAGAATATAATGATCTTTTAAAGAATTACCGTGACTTGCAATTGCGTGTAACTCGTTTCTCTATTGTTGAGCAGGAGCTCATCAATACGAGAGACAAATTAGATCATGAGCTAGATCTGTATAAGCGCCTCAACAATTTCAACGAAAGGGCCTGGAGTTGTGCGAGCGATCAGGATTTTATTGAATTAATTACCGAATCGATCATCGATATCATTGAAGTCGAAAAGTCCATTTTCTTCATTGATGCGAAGAATGCTGGTGGGCATCAATTCTTCTTCGAAGGCATCTCTGCTGATCAATACGATCTTGATCTATTGATGAGTAATTTGAATACTACTTCAATAGATTGGCCGGACAATAAAGCCCACATTATTTCGAAAGAATACCTTCATCATCTCTCACAATTTCAGGACGATAGTCAGCTGCTTTACTTCCGCTTTTTCGAAGAAAATGCCAATATGCACATAGGGCTAATTGGCGCTATTTCTGAAAAAAAATCACCTATTTATGCTGAATTGCAAGAAAGGCATAAGACTATATTCAGTGTTTTTTCACAACAAGTAAAATCGCATTTTGCCCAGAGAGAGAACAAAAAACGAATCGAAGAACAAATCGGTAAAATATCTCGTTCTCAGCTAGAGCTAAAAAAACTCTCACTCATTGCTACTAAAACCAAAAATGGCGTAATCATTACCGACCGAGAAGGAAAAATTGAATGGGTAAATGAGGCCTTTGAGCACATGACCGAGTATTCATTGAGAGAAGTAATAGGCAAGAAACCAAAAGATTTTTTACAAAGAGACCATCAAAATAATGAGTCCTCGCAAAAAATTTCTGCTGCTCTCAAGGAAAAGGAAAACATCAAAACGACTATTGTCAATTATACCAAATCAGGAAAAGCCTATTACAATCAGCTCGAGATCACACCGGTCTTTGATCAAGTTGGAGAGCACATTAATTTTATATCCCTTCAAAAGGACATTACAGAAGAACTCGCTACCCAACAAGAAATTCTTCGCATCAACTCGAGATATGAGCAAATTGCTAATCATGCGAAAATAGGGATTTGGGAATGGGAAGTGGCTCACAACAAAGTGATCTGGAATGATGTACTGATTGAACAATATGGTCTAAACAGTTCGGCCAAAGAACTACCCCTATTCGACATTTGGAAATACTCCATTCATGAGCAGGACCGCATTCGGGTTGACCAACAAATTCAATCCTTAAAAACTGGCGAACAAAAAGTTCAACAAATTGAGTATAGAATTACCCGCAACGACAACAAGGAAAGCCGTGTTTTAGAGTGTATTACTATTGCAGAGCGGGATTTCGACAATAATTTAATTCGATTAATCGGAAGTAGCATTGATGTTACCGAGTCGCGTATTTCGGAGCAAAAATTAAAATCAAGCGAAGAAAAATACCGTGGATTAATCGAGAACATGAATATTGGTCTAGTCGAAAAAAACCTCGGGAAACGACCTATTTATTCGAATACCACCTTTTTACAGTATAACCAACAGTCGAATAAAAAACTATCCATTGATGCTACGACATTCGAAGAATTCACCGAACTGATCGAGAAAGAACAGATTATTTCTTTCAATACAGTGGAAGAAAACAAAACAGAGATAACGGTTACCGATCAGAACGGTAAGCATCTCACTTACTTGATGAGTTATGCACCTGTTTATGATGTAAACCATAAGATCAAAGGAAGCATACAGACTTTCCTTGATGTTACGGCGTTAAAATCACTTCAGCACAGCCTCCAGCGCACCATTCATGAGCGCGACAGCTATATATCCAAAGTGAGCAATCTGAAGTCATTCTACGAGAACATTCTCAATGAATCGCCTGCGGAAATTGGCGTTTTAAGTCCTAAATTACAATTGACTTATGCCAATCAAAAATCACATTTAACCCATCACATTTGGACGCAACTTAGCAGACAACAGATCACTGGTACTTCTAGCAAAGACCAATTTGTGCATCGACTGATTCAGGCCATTGATAAGTCCATTGAAACCAGAAGGATGAATCAAATCGAAGAAGTTATCACTGAGCGAATGGGCGTGAAAACCTATAAACTACATAGTATATTACCTTACTTCGGACCAAGCGACAACTTAGAATACCTGATCATTTCAGCAGTTGATATTACTCGATTAAAACGCACAGAAGAAAAAGTATTGAAAAGCAATCGCGAATTAAAAAAAATCAATTCCGAACTAGACAATTTTGTTTACAGTGTATCCCATGATTTACGATCTCCCCTATTGGCCATAAAAGGTATTTTGAATTTGATCAATAGCCAATTGGAGATTTCGCCTCAACTCGCTCAATACTTGAAACACATTTCAACGAGCGTGAACCGTCTAGACGATACTATTCAGGAGATCTTGGAATACTCTCGCAATTCACGTTTAGATCTCAAAATAGAAGAGGTGAATGTGGAAACCATGGTGAATGACATATTCGCAGACCTGAAATATGCAGCAGGTTTAGAAATTGAATTGACCACAGAGATCACCGGATCGCCTCTTCTTCAAACCGACAAAGCGCGCATTTCGACCTTACTTAAAAATCTGATCGGTAATTCTATTAAATACCGCAAAAAAGACATCGAATTGCCATTCGTTCATTTTAAACTGGACAACCAAGAAAAGCACTTTTGTATAACCATAGAGGACAATGGCGAAGGTATTTCGGAAAAAAACTTACCCCGCGTATTTGAAATGTTCTATCGCGCCACCAATAGCAATGTGGGAACGGGATTAGGGCTTTACATCGTAAGCGAAATTGTCCAAAAACTAGGCGGTAAAATTGAACTGAATTCCACATTAGGAGAAGGAACCAACGTGAAACTAATCTTTCCAAGACCCTAAAACGGCTTAACATGAAAAAGATATTCCTCATAGATGACGATGAAATTTTCAACTTCATTCACCAGCAAGTGATATTGCTAGTATTTCCTGACGCGGAGATCACCATATTCGATTCAAGTACGCGGGCAATTGACTATTTTGAATCCAATGCACAATCTCTAGAGGAACCATCACTCATTTTCCTCGATATCAATATGCCCGAAATGAATGGATTTGAATTTTTGGAACGAATAGAAAAAATCTGCACCGGGCCTAACTGCAACATAAGTATCTGTATGGTTACCTCTTCTTTGAACGAAAAGGACATGAAAAAAGCCAAAAACTATGACATTGTAAAAGGCTTCTTCGACAAACCTCTGACCTCTAATACGCTCAAATCGGTGCTTTAAAGACCTCATTTGCTCCGTTACCAAAAAAATTGACTATCTTCACGTGCCCTACTAAAACCTAAGTACAACATTTGCTCGAAGAGCCGATTACTTTTTGGAACAATGAAAAAACTCGCTTTTCTTGTTTGTTTAGCTATTGCAATGACTTCTAGCGTTGCCAATTATGCTCAGTCAACAGAAATGATCTCAGGCGGTTGGTCTGCCGACGCTTACGTAAACCTTCGCTCTGAAGAAATCCCATTCAAACTTGACCTGTCGGATGGGAAATTTGTTTTGACCGGACCAGATCAATCATTTCCTCAATTTGTGGGGTACCTCATTGAAGGGAACAAGCTCATCATTATCCGCGATAAAAAATTTGGCGATAAGCCCAAGCGCCGAGCAGAATTTTTGATTCTATCCGTTTCTGGGCAAGAACTTCACCTTCAAGCACTCAATTGGCCGGCTGTTTACATTACTGACGCCGTTCGTTCTCCCAAGAAAAAAATAGATGAAGATGCCTACATGAACATGGAAGACATCGACATCACCGACTCCGATTTACAATCGATCGAATTGAAATTGCGCCGTCTCTAAACGCTAAGCTCCCAATATTGGCATAAATAGATGTTCTTTTAACCTTGTGTTAAGCGCACGGTATGTTATTTTTGTGTCTTGCCTTAATCTGCTTGACCTGTCAATGAAAAGAATACTCTTGGCCTTCTTGGTCATTTTTATGGGAAATACTCTCTCAGCGCAAGTGTTGGGAACTACCCTCTATAACTGGGACTTTAACAATGGCTTCCCAACTGGATTCCAATTAGGAAGTGCCAACCCCATTGCTCGTTGGGAATACCGCGGACCAAACACCAATCCTAACAATACGGTTGCTTCTCGCGGTTCTTGTGGTGCGGGTACTTTACCTATCGCCTCTCAAACAGCCGGAAATGGCTTTGTTATTTTTGACTCCAACTATTGGGATAACGATGCAAACCCATGCGCAGCCTCTTTTTTTGGTACGGGACAAGCGCCAGCGCCACATAATGCTTGGTTCATTACCGCACCCATCAACCTTGCCAATACCACAGGAGCCGTTCTTACTTTCCAACAGCAGATTCGAATTTATCAAGCCACAACAAAAGTTCAAATTTCAATCGATGGCGGTTTCACCTGGTCTGACATCCTAACAAATACGGCATTTTCGAGCCCACAAGCGGAGTGGAAAACAGTCAATATATCAGCACTTGCAGTAGGTCAAACTGATGTTCGCTTTAAATTCATTTTCACAGGCACCTATTATCACTGGATGATCGATGATATCACTGTATATCGTCCGAGCGTAAATGACCTTATGATGTCTAGTGCCGCATACACCCAATACGGTAATCCTGTTCTAGATGCATTCGAGGATTTAGAGTACGATCAGTACCCATCGATCATGATTCCTCCATTCAACTTTTCTGCTAAGGCCACCAACGTGGGCAGTGCAGCTCAAACTGGAGTTAATCTGAATGTCAAAGTGTTCAATCCCTTGAACGCACAAATTGCGAATCAAACCAGCGGAACATCATCTATGAACCCTGGCCAGATTTCAACCTTAAATGCAGGTGGTCCTTATACTCCTCCGGCATTAAATGGTGACTATAAAATTGTTTACTCACTCAACCAGGGTCAAACAGATGAAACACCTCTCAACAATAAAGACACGCTAGACTTTAGCATATCACCCTTCACTTATGCCCGTGATGAAGGCCCGATGGCCGATGTATTTACGCCTGCTGCCATCTATCAAAACCAACGTCTAGAAATTGGCAATCTCTTTCAACCGCGTTCAACCGGTCTTCGCTTCCCTTCGATGTCTGTAGCTGTTGGACCTGGAACAGAGCCCGGCACCGTCATTAGAGGGTATGTATATGACCAAAACATTGACACCCTTTTAGCGGTAACAGCTCCTTATACCGTTAACCTTGCCGACATCAATCAAGTGGGTGAGGAAAAACTGATTACCCTGTACCTCGAGACTCCAATGACCCTAGTTCAGGATAGTTTATTGATGGTGATGGTTGGAAATGAATCTGGTGATCAACCCTTGCGTGTCTGCAGAAGTGGATCTTCCCCTGACTACACTTCGTTTGTCACCTACCCAGATGTAAACGGACTTTTTTACCTTTTGAAAACTCCGGTGGTTCGGATGAATATTTTTAATGTTGGAGTAATTCCAGGATGTACGAATAGCACGGCCATGAACTACAACCCAGCAGCAACACTCAATGATGGTTCATGTGATTTCCCAGGCTGCACCATTGAAGGTGCCGACAATTACAACCCAAGCGCAAATTACGATAATGGAACGTGTATCTATTATGGCTGCATGGATCCCGAGGCATTTAACTACTTCCCTTATGCTACAAACGATGACGGATCATGTGTATATGCAGGGTGCACTGACCCAGATGCTCCAAACTTTGATCCGATAGCCACCGTTGAAGACGGCTCGTGTATTTACACAGGTTGCACCAATCCCGATGCGATCAATTATGATGCTCAAGCTAACACAGATGATGGTTCGTGTATGGTTCCAGGTTGCATGAACCCAGAGGCCGACAACTATGATCCCGATGCGAATATTGACGCTAACAACTGTCTATTCTACGGTTGTACGAATCCATTAGCTTCCAATTACGATCCTCAAGCCAACGCTGATAATGGAAGTTGTCTCATTTTCGGATGCACGGATGTATTAGCTGCCAACTATAATCCAAATGCCAACATTAGTGATGGGTCTTGCCTTTACCCTGGTTGCACCAATCCTATAGCGATCAATTTTGACCCTGGAGCTAATACGGATGACGGTTCGTGCATCATTTTAGGCTGCATTGATTCAGAAGCGGTCAATTTTAACCCTATCGCTACTACCGATGATGGCTCTTGCATATACGAGGGTTGCACGGATGTGAATGCCAGCAATTTTGATCCTATGGCAAGTATCGACGATGGAAGCTGCGAATACCTTGGTTGTACTATTCCTTCAGCGAACAATTATAATCCCTATGCCTTGGTAGACGATGGATCGTGCTTGTTTTATGGCTGCACAGATATAACAGCCAGCAACTATTCCAGTGTCGCCAACTTTAATGACGGTTCTTGCGTTTACGCCTTTGCTGCTCTATCGGCAAATATTACCTCTGGATGTATACCCTTAACTGTGAGTTTCCATAACGCTACCGATTTAAGTCTTGGTGGATATTGTACCTTCCAAGATGATAATGGCTACAGCTACACGGAATGTCAAACTGATTTTGACATTACCTATGAGCATGCGGGAACCTACACCATGACCTATACCTTCTTATATGGGGGCAACTTGACTACAGCAGAAGTGGTGGTGAACGTGTATGACATACCCAATGCGGCTAGCATCTCCTTAGATCAAAACCTTTTGACTTGCTACAGCTGCGAAGGCAATACAGCCGAGTGGTATTATTATGGCAACCCCATCAATCCGGCTGGCGGGATTATTTATGATCCCTATGTAAACAACCAATTCCAAAACGGTTGGTACCAGATTGATATTACCTCACCTGAAGGATGTTTTGTGGCCGGTGAACCAACCTACTTCCTCCAACCTCAACTCTCAGTAGATATTACAGAAAGCTGCGGAGAAACGACAGTGAACTTTACTAATAACACCCAAGTAGTCGAAGAAACATCTTGCCAAATAGATTGGGGTGACGGAACAAGCACGAACCTTACCGAAACCAGCTTTAGCTATACCTATTCTGAGGTTCAAACGTATTTTCCTGTTCTTACCTGCACTAATGAGTTCGCTGCTGGCAACGATCAAGAAACAATTACCATACATCCAGTCCCCAATACAGTGACGGTTATACTTGGTGGCCAGCCTTTCGAAGCCCTTTGTGTTGGCTGCGAAGGAGCAGCTGCTATTCAATGGAATATTCCAGACTACTTCGGATCTGAAGTCACTTTTGACAATGTGAATAGCATCATCAGTGACGGCAATGACCAAGGTACCATCACCCTTACCAATGAGTTTGGATGCAGTACCACGTCGAATTTCAACTTCATCTATATAGGAGTAGAAGAAAAAAATGGACCGTTAATAGCTGTGCAACCCAATCCTGCAGCCGAACAATTTACAGTAATGCTTCGCCAAGGCGGTGGTAAAATCGTTGTGCGAGATATCAATGGAAGATTGATAGAAGAGCTCACGAATGTCACCATGCAGAACACGCTTGCATGCGACAAATGGCCATCGGGAATATATTCCGTTCAATGGTTAGATGGTGAAAATTTTGGCACGATTAAGGTTATAGTGCAGCATTAAGAGACTTAACGGTACGTTAAAGTCCAACTAAAAAGAAACAAACCAATAGATATTCGTACAACCAAAAAAAAACAACACAATCAAATGAAACAAGTTTTGGCATTTTTCGGATTAGCAGTGTTACTCTGCTTCTCTTCTTCAGCATTTGCTCAAGGTGGTAAAGTAAAAATTACGACTGTGGGTTCACCTATGCTTACAGTAAACAAAACAGAACACAATTTCGGTACGATTAAAAAAGGTTCAGATGCCTCTTGCGTTTTCGAAGTATCTAATACAGGTGATCAACCTTTGATTATCAGCAAATGTCAAGCGTCTTGTGGTTGTACTACACCTAAATGTGACACCAACCCAATTATGCCTGGTGACAAAACTGAAATTGCTATTAAATACGATAGCAACCGTATGGGTCCATTCACCAAAACAGTTACCGTTTCTTGGAACAGTGCTGATGGCTCTACAACTCCATTGACCATTAAAGGAGAAGTAGTAGAATAATCGCTGTTAACGTTTAGTTAAGCCCTCTCCATTCGATGAAGAACGGGCACTAACTTTGAAAAACAATCGAAATCGAAATTTCAAAAGCAATGAAAAAAGCTCTTTTATCTTTAGCCTTTGTTCTTGGCCTTTTCGCCACTTCAATGGCTCAAAACCAAGTACTTTCTGGTCCAGTAATTACATTGGATAAAGAAACTCACGACTATGGAACAATTCCATTCCGTGGCAATGGTACTTGCGAATTCAAAGTAACCAACACTGGTAACCAACCATTGGTAATCAGCAAGTGTAAAGGTTCTTGCGGTTGCACTGTTCCAACTTGCGACCAAGCTCCAATTCTTCCAGGTGAAAACACCATCATCACTGTGAAGTATGACACAGCTCGTCCAGGCCCTATCACTAAATCAGTTACGATCAACTCTAACGCCGTAAACGAACCAGTGAAAGTGGTACGTATCAAGGGTACAGTAGAAAGCGATCCAAATGCACCAGCAACTGGCGGCGCTCCTGTAAACAACAACCCTGGCGCTCCTCACAACTAATCTTCCCCGGACCGTATGCGATTGCTACTTGTCCTTGGAATATTGATATTAAACTCCGCTTTTGCCGCTGCGCAAAATGCGGAGTTTTCTTTTTCCAAGAAAATCCACAAATTTGATCCTACTCCTGAAGGTCAATCCCTCTCCTGTTCGTTTGAGTTTACGAATACGGGCAATGTGCCTTTAATCATCACGAACTATGAAGTAGAATGTACGTGTACAAAAGCTACTTATCCCACTCAACCTATTTTACCAGGAGAAAAAGGCACCATTCACGTCACTTTCGATACCAAGGGAAAGATAGGATGGCAGTACCGAAAGGTGCGTTTGATAGCGAATACAAAAGCCGGATTTGACGAAGTTGAGTTCCGTGTTAAGGTAAAGAACTAATCAATTTTAACCCCAATAAAAAGGGCGTCTCGGCCAAGCCGAGACGCCCTTTTTTTATTCAGTTGAACGAAGATTATTCTACGATCAAACGCTCGGTTGTTTCACCTTTTTCAGTGATCACACGAACGAGATAGATACCGCTAGTCAATTTAACATCATCGATACGGATGTAATCGCGGTTGATGTTTTGACGAGTGTACACAGTGCGACCCATCATATCAGATACGATCACACCTTTGAAAGTGCTCAAAGAACGGATTGCAAACTCACCGTTAGATGGGTTTGGGAACAATTCAAAGTTCACCACTTCATTCTCTTCTACACCAACATAGCAAGGACCAGCAGGCAAGTTCAAAGCACAAGCCATACGAGGAGCAGCATAGAACTGGATAGAGTCAATGTAAGTGCGACCTTTCTCAGCAGACATATCTGCGTTAGTAGCTAAACCAGCAGCGTTGTTTGGGTTAGTAGAAGCCCACCATTCCCATGGAGCTGAGTCAGCTTCAGAACCTGCAGGGCGAACCAATG
>JBDKGH010000155.1:0-14371 GCA_039798265.1 Bacteroidota bacterium
ATGGTGGGCTCTAGGCCTGCTGCACCTACTAGAGCAGTAAGCACAATGTCGATGGTTTCGGACTCTACGATCTGAGTGAGCGCTTCTTTGCCGGCAAATACTTTTATACCATCACCCCAAAGGGCATCTTTTATTTTGGTGTATTGCGACTCATCGCCAATGACTACACTGTTGGGTTTGAAAGCACGCGCTTGTTCGATGAGGAGATCACCATTTTTTTGTGCGGTGAGCACTTCTACTTCAAACGATTCGGGATTAGCTTGGATTACATCCAAGGCTTGGGTTCCGATAGATCCTGTAGATCCTAAAATGGCAACGCGTTTCACTGAGGGATTGTATTGGTAGATGACGAATGTAAATTACAAAAAGCCAAGTTCAAGCATCGCTTCTTGACTCATCATGCTTTTGTCCCATGGTGGATCCCAAGTGATCTCTACTTTACAACCGTTGATACCATCTACGCCTGCTACTTTTTGTTCTACTTCAGGAGGAAGCGTTTCAGCCACAGGACAAGAAGGTGAGGTGAGGGTCATCGCAATGTTTACTTGACCTTCATCGTCAATATCAATACCATATACCAATCCCAATTCGTAGATATCTACCGGAATCTCAGGATCGTAAATAGTCTTGAGTGTGGTGATGATGTTATTTCTTAACTCTTCTTTATTCACCTTACTTTATTTGTTAGACGAACCGCTCAGTGCAAGTCCGTACATCTTCATTTGTTTGATCATCGAAGCCAGTCCGTTGCTGCGCGTGGGACTGAGGTGTTCGTGTAATCCAATTTCTTGGATAAAATGTAAGTTGGCTTGGGCTATATCCTCTGGTTTTTCGTCCGAAAGAACACGAACCATAAGAGCCACCAAGCCTTTGGTAATGATGGCATCACTATCTGCTGTAAACATCAGCTTGCCCTCATTGTTCATAGCGCCATGCAGCCATACGCGCGATTGACAGCCTTTGATGAGGTTATCTTCTGTTTTATAGGCTTCAGCAATGAGAGGCAAATCTTTACCGAGTTCAATGATGTACTCGTACTTCTGCATCCAGTCGCTAAATAAACTGAACTCGCCAATGATCTCTTGTTGTTTTTCTTCAATCATCTTATCGCAACATCGTTATGGCGCGTTTGAGCGCATGAGTCAGGGCTTCAATTTCTTCTTCTGTGTTGTAGATAGAAAAGGAGGCGCGCACCGTTCCGGGTATGCCAAAACGCTCCCATAATGGTTGTGTACAGTGATGTCCTGTACGAACGGCTATGCCTTGTTTGTCAAGCAAGGTACCTAAGTCATAAGGGTGAATGCCCTCCACTAAAAACGAAATAACGGCTACCTTATGTGCACTGGTGCCATAAATTTTTAATCCTTCGATTTCACTGAGCTCTTTGGTCGCTTTGGTCAAAAGAAGTTGCTCATGGCTCTCTAATGCTTCCCAACCAAGGTCTTTGATGAATTTGATGGCTGCATGCAAAGCAATAATGCCTTCGATATTCGGAGTACCTGCTTCAAATTTGTGTGGTAGTGTATTGTAGGTGGTGCCAGAAAAGGAAACGGTTTGAATCATTTCTCCACCGCCTTTATAAGGAGGCATTGCATTGAGCAAGGCTTCTTTTCCGTAAAGTACACCTACACCTGTAGGACCGTACATTTTGTGGGCTGAAAAACAGTAGAAGTCGGCATCGAGGTATTCTACATGCACCGCCAAATGGGCCACGGCTTGAGCACCATCGATGAGTACTTTCGCGCCTACGGCATGGGCTTTATCAATGAGCTGTTTGACAGGATTGATCGTTCCTAATGCGTTCGAAACATGACTGACTGCTACGATTTTTGTTTTTTCAGAGAGCAAAGAATCAAGAGCAGCCCAATCCCATTCGCCTTTTTCAGTAACGGGAATAACTTTGAGTATAGCTCCCTTGCGCTCTGCAAGCATTTGCCACGGCACAATGTTGCTGTGGTGTTCCATATGCGAAACCAGAATCTCATCGCCGGTAGATACTGCTATTTCGCCATAGCACTGGGCTACAATATTGATGGATTCAGTGGTTCCCGAGGTAAAAATAATTTCATGTACATGCTCGGCACTGATCAACTCACGCACGGCATGACGGGTGTTTTCAAATGCGGTGGTGGCCAAGTTGGCCAAATGATGCACACCGCGATGAATGTTGGAGTTATAGCCGGTATAGTAATCGGTAATCGATTCTATTACACTTAAGGGCTTTTGTGTAGTCGCAGCATTGTCCAAATAAACGAGTGGAACGCCATTTACTTCTTGGTGAAGAAGTGGGAACTCATCGCGAATGGTTGCTACGTTGAGGGTGTTCATGTTCTGTTCTTTACGTCAGCTTTGCGGATGATTACATCCAAAGCAAATTCTTTTCTTGAAGCTGGTTGAATACAAAAGATTGAACCGCTTCGTTTTCAATTTTGTTCACCACATCACCCAAGAAAGCTGCTGTTAAAAGTTTCTTAGCGTTTTCTGGTCCAATAGCACGAGCCTTCAAATAGAAAAGGGCTTCTTCGTTAAATTGGCCAGTGGTAGTGCCGTGTGAACATTTAACGTCATCAGCATAAATCTCCAACTCGGGCTTGGTATTTACCGAAGCGTCATCACTCATCATGATGTTGGCGTTGGTCTGATAGGCATTTGTTTTTTGTGCATCAGGGCGAACGTACACTTTACCATTAAATACCGCCTTGGATTGATCAAACATGACTCCTTTGTAAAGTTCGTTAGACTCGCAGTGCGGCATCAAGTGATCTACCAAGGTGTGGTTATCTACATGCTGCGTTCCACGGGGTAAATAAATACCGTTGAGGTGAGTCAAGCAGTTTTCGCCATCTAAACGAATATTGAGGTTGTTACGCACCCAATTGCCATCCACCGTCATCGTGTTAATGGTAAAACGGGAGTCGCGAGCTTGATAAATATTTTCTTGTGAAAGGTGAAACGACTGTTCGCCTTCCATTTGAATTTTATCGATGTTCAATTGCGCATTGGATTCTACTTCCCAGTCGATAGCGGCTTGGGTAAATGCATTTACACCACCAATGGTAGCAAAGGTGCATACTACATGCAATTGACTGTTTTGCTCAAGTGAACCAGCAAGTATCGGTAAACCGAATGATTGTTCGGTGGATTGCAAGAAAAGGCAATGAATAGCTTTTGTTGCAATAGTATTGCGCTTTACACGAACATAGATACCGTCAGTAATATGCGTGTTGTGTAGTGCGGTAAAAAAATCAATTTTTGAATGACGGCGAGCAAGAAGGCCTGCTATCGCGCCTTTTGAGTCATCGCTCAGTTGCGAGATCGACTCTATGCTCACGCCTTCGATGGTACTTACCGATGATAAATCGCTGCGTAAAAATCCATCCACAAATACATACACGCAGGCATCCAATCCCTCGATGAGGAAAGGAGTAAGGTCTATCGCTTGTGTGCTAGGAGCCACATTCCACTTGGCATTGCTGATGCGAGTGGTGCGGGTATATTTCCAATCTTCTACACGCGTAGTGGGAAAATCCGTCGTTTCTAGGGCTTGAGCAGAAAGGGCAGCCAACTCTGGGGCAATCGAACTTAACGTCGATGCCGTGCTGAGTGATTTAACCCATTCTATTTTTTTGGAAATGGCTGTCGCTTCCATGTTTATGCTTCTACTTCTTCTTTAATCCAATCGTATCCTTTTTCTTCCAACTCGAGAGCGAGTTCTTTTCCGCCGCTTCGTACAATACGTCCTTTGTAAAGTACATGCACGAAATCAGGAACGATATGATCCAACAAACGTTGGTAGTGAGTGATCACAATGAATGAACGTTCGGGTGAACGCATAGCGTTTACTCCTTGCGATACAATGCGAAGTGCGTCAATATCCAATCCACTATCTGTTTCATCCAAAATAGCGAGCTTTGGTTCAAGCATGGCCATTTGGAATATTTCATTGCGTTTTTTCTCACCACCACTGAAACCTTCATTCACAGCGCGGTTGGCTAATTGACCATCCAACTCTACGAGTTTAGATTTTTCGTTAACGAGTTTCAAAAAATCTTTCGCAGCAATGGCTTCTTCGCCGCGGTGCAAACGCACTTCGTTCAGGGCCGCTTTCAAGAAGTTGATGTTGCTTACACCCGGAATTTCTACGGGGTATTGGAAAGCGAGGAATACACCCTCACGAGCGCGAACCTCTGCAGGCATTTCGAGTAGATCTTTTCCATCGAACTCTACCTGTCCACCAGTGATTTCGTATTCTTCACGTCCGGCCAATACAGAGGCTAAGGTGCTTTTTCCGCTACCGTTGGGTCCCATGATGGCGTGAACTTCACCTGGCTTAATTTCGAGGTTGAGTCCTTTTAGAATCTCCTTTCCTTCGATAGAAGCTTGGAGGTTGGTGATCTTTAACATGATCGATATAATTTGAGGTCGTTGTCTATTTTGTTATCCTACTGATCCTTCTAATGAGATGGCCAATAGCTTTTGTGCTTCTACTGCAAACTCCATCGGAAGCTTGTTCAATACTTCTTTCGCATAACCATTCACGATAAGCGAAACAGCTTGCTCTTCGCTTAATCCACGCTGAAGGCAATAGAATATTTGATCTTCACCAATTTTCGATGTCGTAGCTTCATGTTCTACCATAGCGGTAGAGTTGCTCACTTCGATGTACGGGAAGGTATGCGCTCCACATTTATCAGTCATCAACAAAGAATCGCATTGCGAGAAGTTGCGCGCAAATGCTGCGTTTTTATTGATTTGTACCAACCCGCGATAAGAGTTTTGACTCTTGCCTGCGGAAATACCTTTGGATATAATGGTGCTGGAAGTGTGCTTACCGAGGTGAACCATTTTAGTTCCGGTATCAGCTTGCTGATAATTATTGGTTACCGCTACGCTGTAGAATTCGCCAACGGAATAATCACCTTTTAAAATGCAGCTTGGATATTTCCACGTAACAGCAGAACCTGTTTCTACTTGGGTCCAAGAGATTTTGGAGCGATCGCCTTCACACAATCCACGTTTCGTTACGAAGTTGAATACACCACCTTTTCCTTCCGCATCGCCAGGATACCAGTTTTGAACGGTGCTGTATTTGATCTCCGCATCTTTCATGGCTACGAGTTCTACTACTGCGGCATGCAATTGATTTTCGTCGCGCTGTGGAGCGGTGCAACCTTCGAGATAACTCACGAAGCTCGATTCATCAGCGATCACGAGTGTGCGCTCAAACTGACCAGTTCCACCTTCGTTGATGCGGAAGTAGGTAGAAAGTTCCATTGGGCAGCGCACACCTTTTGGTATGTAGCAGAATGAACCATCTGTAAAAACAGCAGAGTTCAATGCAGCATAAAAATTATCGGTACGAGGTACAACGGTGCCCAGATGTTGACGAACAAGATCGCCGTGCTCGCGAATGGCTTCGCTCATCGAACAGAAGATGATGCCGAGCTCAGCGAGTTTTTCTTTGAAAGATGTTGCAACAGAAACGGAGTCCATCACAAAGTCAACAGCCACACCCGAAAGACGCTTTTGCTCTTCGAGCGAAATGCCGAGTTTGTCCATGGTTTTTTTCATCTCGGGATCAATGTCCTCAAGACTTTCATACACTTTCTTCTGCTTAGGCGCAGAGTAGTAGCTGATGGCTTGAAAATCGGGCTTGGTGTAATGTACATGAGCCCATTCTGGTTCCGTCATTTTTTGCCAGAGGCGAAAAGACTCGAGGCGCCAGTCGAGCAACCAAGCGGGTTCATTTTTTTTCGAAGAGATCAAACGAATGATGTCTTCATTGAGACCAGCAGGAGCTTTATCGCTTTCGATGTTGGTGGTAAAACCAAACTCATACTCCTTGCGGGTTATATCGTCTAATAAGTCGTTGCCTTCGTATGCCATGATTGCATTTAGATAGAGAAACTCTCTCCGCAGCCACAGGTGCGAGAAGCGTTTGGATTTTTAAAAACAAAACCTTTACCGTTAAGACCTCCAGTGTACTCCAATTCGGTACCTACGAGATAAAGGAAGCTTTTACGATCAACCACTACTTTAACGCCGTTGTCTTCAAATACCTGATCACCTTCGTTCAGCGCGTTGTCAAATTTGAGTTGATACATCAATCCGCTGCATCCTCCTCCATCAACACCAACACGAACAAAAGAATCAGCAGGATGATTTTCTGTGGCCATGAGATGTGCCACTTGTGCTTTGGCACTTTCGGAAACTTTAATCATGTTTCGTTCTTTTGGTTGTAAAACCACTCAGAAGCCGCTTTGTTTATTGGTTTCGGCTTTCTATTTAGAATTTTTCTAAATTGAGTTGGGACGGCAAAAATACCTTATTTATGGTATTCGATCCAAAAACGGAGCGTGATTTTGGCAAAGATTCAGAAAATGAAGGATTTACGGAAGGTCTTCCTTCTTTCTGCCGCGCCAAGGAGCGATGAAAAAGTCGAAGGGATATTTTCGGAAATATGCCCAGAATATGGTTAAAAAACGAGGATTTTTGAGCAAAACAATCCCCCGACTGCGGATGGCAATGAAAAAAGCAAGGCTAAAACTTGTGGCGAAATTCACAAAACCGATGAGTAAAATACCAATGGGTATAATGATCAATTGAGATAAGGTTACTTGATCAAGCGCATAATAGAGTGCACTACTAAAACTACCCGCCGCGAAGGTGATGTGGCGAATGTCGAAGGGTAATCCTGTGATGATTCCGATAAAGGTGGCGGTACCTAAAAAGAAACCGAGGGCAATATTTCCAGCAAGTGAGCCCGCATTGTGCTGAAGATAATTTGCTAAGCGATGTGTGTTTTTTTCCCCAATGAATTGCTTCAGTCGGTTGTGCTGTCTGATGCGCTCGGGCACGCGAGAATAAATCATGCGATTATCCGTGTATCCGGCAAGTAATCCGGAAAGGAATAAATAAATACCGGTGATCACCGCAAACCAAAGTGCTCCTGAAAGCCAAGGGTGTTGATTGGTAATGACATGAAGCGCTGCTTGATCGGAGTACAATTGATAACCGAACACATAATCCATGGCCCAAGCAAAAACGAATGGCAATGGAAAAACAACGAGTAAATTACCGATGAACGAAATAGTTTGTGTATGACAAACGCGGGCAATGGTAATGGCTAGTTCCTTTAAATCATTGTCTTCTTTTTTTCCTGTGATGTCTTTCGCCAGGGAAGCGGCAGTCATGGCCGGTTGCTTGGTGGCTAATGTGAAATGGAAAAATTGAATCAGCAAAAATCCAATGGCGTAATTAATACTGAAGAATAGAGCTTCCCACAAGGGCGGAAAGCCGATTTGATGAATCCATGCTTTTACGAAAACGAGAAAACTAACGATGAGTCCTGCGCCTAAGGCAGCGGTAAAGAAGTGGCCATAAGCTTTTCGATCGGTGGCTATATAGTGTTCACCAGAATGACTTTTATGCTCTGAAATTTGGTAAGAAAGGTCTTGGATATTGTTTTTGAAAAAACGGAAAAAATGCTGACGGCTTTGTTCTTCTCGGGCAATGGCAATCAGCAGTTCGAATATGTTTTGCTCATTGTTTTTTTGAAGCACCTTGAGTAAACAGCGCAGCCTTTTAATCATGGCCATTCCTTTAGTAAGGAGGAAGGAGGTTTGCACATTGGCACCTTGAATATCTGCTGCTTTTTTTACCTCTTCAAAGTGATTTTTACAAAGCAAAGTCACTTCCCAGCATTCTTCAAACAGGTGATCAGCTTTTTCTCCCGCAGCTAATTTTTCAATGAGGGCAGTACACTTTTGCTGCATCTCAAAAAAGAGATAGTGATGCTTTTCTTTTTTATGGCGTATGATCAACTCTTCTTCACTCGAAAGCGCAGCTAATCGATAACTGAGCACGCTAATGGCGTCTAGTACTGCCGTTAAAGCGCGGCTATCGGTACCTGAAAAAAGGAGTGTGTTGAAATCATGAAGGTCTTCTAAACGAACTCTCTTTAACCAGCCAGCATCTACATTAAAATCCATCAACTGAAGTAAGCGATAGCGAAAAGCATTGTCGCTTTTTAATCGAGGTAGTATGCGGTGGCGCATCTTGCTGAACAGCTCCGACCAAAAACTACTTTTACGCGGAATGTCGCTGTTGTAGAGCAATTGATCGAGGCCATCTTCCTGCACCAACAATTGAATCTCACGGCGGATCAATTGCAGCACGTGAGGTTGCTGCCGAATGGAATCGATCAATTGATGCGTGCGCTCGCTTTGATTTTCCGCTGAGCATTCACGCATATAAAGCACTATCTGCGAGAGATAGGTTTTTTCGCGATCAAAATGCACGTATTGTTCAGCGGAGTTCATGCCTCAAAATTAGCGAGGAAAGGTAAGGGCAGAACCAATTCAACAAGATTTGGGAAAAATCAAAGAATAACGGATCCAAAGTACTTGGCCAATTCTTTGCGCGCATTCAATAGAGTCATGAGTTCACGGGTAAGGTGATCTACATTTTCCTCTTCTTCTGGATTATGTTGAATGGCTTCAATTTCTTTTTGAACGTTCACGATCATCTGCATCACCTTGTGCATTTTCAATCGGAAAATGGCGTCCTTAGCGGCTTTTCGAAGATTCATTTCTTCGGTTTCAGGATAGATGTGGTGGCGAGCGGTCCAGTTTTCACTCAGTTGATAAGGAGTGCTTACCAAATCGGTAGTATTACTGCTTACTTCCGGATCAGGATGAAGGGTGAATTTTCGAATTTCTGGAAATTCTTCTTTTGCAATAACCTCGACATACTCCTGCAGAATGCGATGATAGGTGGGATGTTCGAGTACGATCTCATCTTGCTCAAGGCTTCCAATAAGAAATTCAGCTAGCAGAATATCGTGGTTTTCGGGTTTGCCTTCTTCGTTTTGAACTTCGATCGTGATGTGTTGCTCTCCAAAATTGAGTAAGAGCCTGACAAGGTCTTTTTCTTGATGAAAAAGATTGAATGTAGGTGATTGATCACTCTCCGGTAAGCCATCAGCGGGGGTTTCGTCCAGTATCGGAAGATCTACTTTGTCTTCTTTCTTAACGTTTCCGCGAATGACTTTGTTGAGTTCCTGAATGAGTACACTCTCACCAATACGAAGAAGTGAAGCGCATTCTTGAGTATAAACACTTCGCTTGATACCATCAGGAATCAATGCGATACTTTCTACAATAGATCGGATAAGCGCTGCGCGTTTCAATGGATCATTTCCCGCCTCAGTAATGAGCTGAGAGGTTTTGAATCGAATGAAATCTTGCGCATGCGTGCCAATGAACTGCTGAATTTCCGTTACGCTATGCTTGCGTGCAAAGCTGTCCGGATCGTCGCCATCGGGAAATAAAACTACTCGAACATTCAATCCTTCTTTGAGGATCATGTCGATACCACGAAAGCTGGCTTTGATACCTGCTGCGTCACCATCGTAAAGAATGGTAATGTTTGGCGTGTAGCGGCGTATCAGTTTAATCTGACCTTCGGTAAGGCTTGTGCCGCTTGAGGCTACCACGTTTTCAATTCCTGCTTGATGGAGTGAAATTACATCGGTATACCCTTCTACTAAGTAACAAACGTCTTGTTTGACAATCGCATTTTTTGCGAGATGCAAACCGAAGAGAACATTGCTTTTGTTGTAGAGTTCGCTTTCTGGACTATTGAAGTATTTGGCTACCTCTTTTTCTACCTTAAGCGTGCGGCCAGCAAAGGCAATAACCTTTCCGGAGATATTATGTATCGGGAACATGACGCGACCATGGAAAAAGTCCCACAGCTCTTTTTTGCCATTCCGATCGCGCTCTCTGCTGATCCCTGTTTTGATTAAGTGTTGCGGATTGTATCCTGCTTCTATGGCTTCTTTGCTAAATGCATCCCAACTATCGGGACTGTAGCCCAATTGAAATTTGCGAATGGTTTCAGTAGTAAATCCACGTTCGTAGAAGTACGAGAGTCCAATGGCTTGGCCTGCATCGGTATCATGAAGTTGGGTTTGAAACCACTTGTGTGCAAATTCAGAAACCAGGGAGAGACTTTCGCGTTCGCTTTTTTCTTGTTGAGCTTCGGCGTTTGGTGTGTCTTCTTCGATTTCAATTTTATACTTGTTGGCTAACCAACGAAGCGCTTCGGGGTAGGATAGCTTTTCATGCTGCATGAGAAAGTCGACCACGTTGCCGCCTTTTCCGCTACTGAAATCTTTGTAGATTCCTTTGGCGGGTACTACGTAAAAGCTCGGGGTTTTTTCATTGGAAAAAGGAGAAAGCCCTTTGTAGGTAGAACCGCTTTTTTTGAGCACCACAAAATCGGCCACTACTTCTTCAATCAGCGCGGCTTGATAAATCTTGTCGATGGTGTCTCTCGAAATCATAAGAGGCCCAAAGTTAACTAAAAGAAGGAGTACTTAACCCCACGCCGATTCGGCCACTATTTGGTCGAAGGTGTGGGTATAGATGAAATGAACCAAACGGATGAGGTGGTATATACCGAGTGAAACGCCTAAGATGGTGCCCAAATGCTTTTTATACAAAAAGTGTTGGATATAGTCTTTTTTGAGCAGGAGGTCTGCAAGGAGAAGGATGCTGAAAAAAAGAGCTGCGATGACTACCAAAGGGCCAAAAACATGATAAGATAGACTTTTCCAAAGATTGCCCTCGTAAAAGAAAACGAGGGATTTGGTAATGCCACAACCCGGACAAGGAAAGCCAGTAGCTAGCTTAAATGGACAATAGGATTGCTCACTTTCGATGTGGTGATGACCGTTAGTAAGGATGATGAAAAAAGGAAAAGCCAGCACTGAAAGTGTGCCGGCTAGTCCCAATAATTTGCGAATGAAAATTTTATTTGTAGAGCTTGTTGATTTCACCTTGAATGATCATTGCAGCTACCATTGGAATAAAGAAACCCAAGACTAATAAAAGAACAGATTGATCTTCTTTCTTTTCACCTGTGCGCTCATAAATGCAAGGCAAGCCTTCTTTTCCAACGAGGTAATAGAAATACACATTCACAGGCATGCAGCATCCAGCGAAAATGGCTATGGGCTCTGAAATGATTTCTCTTTCGGCCACTGCATTAAATACACGGGCCGCTTTGATGTTCCAATAAATGAGGTAAAGCCCACAAGTGACAATGCTCAGTAGCAATACCACAACGGGGTCGTTTTTGAATTGAGGTAGCGTGTTCATAGGTTTCGTTTATGTAGTGTAAACGAAGCTAATCAATTTTAAATTCCGTTGTTCTTATTGTGGGAAAAAATGGTTGGTGAGACCAATAAATTCTTCTACGCTGAGTGTTTCTGGTCGACGGTTAAAGATCTCATCGGTCAATTGATCGGGGCTAGAAGAAAGACTGCGCAGAGAATTACGCAGGGTTTTTCTGCGTTGATTAAAAGCGAGTTTGATCACTTGTTTGAATTTTTTCTCATCGCAGGGCAAAGAGGTATTGTCTTTTCGCTTCATGCGAATAACACCACTCTTTACTTTTGGAGGTGGATCAAATTCAAATTCGCTAACGGTAAAAAGGTATTCGATATCGTACCACGCTTGCAGCAGCACAGATAAAATGCCATATTCTTTTCCACCAGGACCGCTCGCTACACGCTCTGCTACCTCTTTCTGAAACATCCCAACGAGTTCGGGCACTTGGTCTTTGTAGTCCAATACGCGAAAGAGAATTTGTGAAGAGATGTTGTAGGGGAAATTGCCGATAACGGCTAAAGGCCCTGGTAAAACCGTATCAAGCGGTAAAGTGAGAAAATCTTTTTCAATGATTTTCCCATGTAGTTCTTTGTAGTGAATGGTGAGATAGGCGACAGATTCGCTATCCACTTCTACCACATTTACTTGGTAAGGAGAGCGCAAGAGATATTTGGTGAGAGCACCTGTACCTGGTCCAATTTCGAGCAGCTGCTTGTAATCGCCGTGGCCTGTGAGGCTTTGGGCTATACGGTCGCAGATTTCATCATTTTTGAGAAAGTGCTGTCCGAGATGTTTTTTGGGCTTAACGTACATGTGACAAAGGTAAGGCTATTCTTCCAAAGAAGCCGCTGACGGCAATGGAGCCAGCTCATAGCCTAATGAAAGGATATGTTCAATGATGGGACGAACGGAGCCTAGCACATTTTTGGAAGCTTTAACGCTGTCATGCATGACGATGATGCTGCCTCCCTCGAGGTGTTTTGCAACGCGTTCATAACATTCTTCGGGTGTAGTATTTAGGTCAAAGTCACCCGTTATAATATCCCACATGACCAAATGGTAACGTTTGCGAATAGCAGTGGCTTGGCCCCGGGTAATGCGGCCATAAGGAGGGCGATAGAGATCCGTTTGAATAAAATGTTCGGCCTGTAGAACATTTTTTAAGTAAGCGAATGCAGTTGTTTTCCACCCGTTTGGATGCGAATAGGTATGATTGCCGATACGATGTCCTTCTTGCACAAGGCGCTCAAAAAGATCAGGAGCCAATTCTACTTGTTTTCCCAAACAGAAAAAAGTGGCCTTAGCATTATACTCCTGCAGAATATCTAGTATTTGATCTGTAATACCGGGTGTGGGTCCATCGTCAAAAGTCAAATATACCTTGCGCTCATCTCTTGGCATATTCCAGAGAAACTGGCTTGCCAAGGGCTTGATGATTTCGGGCATTTTGACTAAGTACACGAGGCTTTTTTTATTGTTCGAATGATCGTTCGGTTAATCCAGTTGATGAGCGAGAACCACTGTTTTTTTGAATTGACTGACACGACCGTCGGTGGTGAAAAACTCAATGTAAACGATGTACACGCCTATCGGCATTTTTTGATTTTCTTCATTGAATCCGTCCCAAGATATAGAGCCGGTGTTTCCTAAGAGTTCATTTCGCATCAAGCGATTGACGCGGCGTCCGTTGCTATCGAACAGGGTGATATTTCCTGTGTAGCCAGGTTCATCGAGTTGGTAACTAAAGGTCGTTACATCTTGGTGGCCATCGAGATCGGGAGAAAATACTTCTGGAAAAATGGTGATTTGATCTTCAGTGATTCCGGCATCCATCGCTTGTGAGTTCACATACCCCGGAGTGCCAAAACCTTGCGATTCGGCAGCGGTATGCCAGTTGGTTGGATCGTCGCTGTTTCGATTAAAATCAATGCGCTCAAGCGAAGCTCCATTTAAATCATCGAGCAAGGGGTATTGCTGGTCTTGATTATATGGAACGCGATCAAGTATTTGGTTATTTAAATCAGCTAAAATCACAATTCCTTCATCGTCGTTGAAAGAGGGTAAAGCATCTACTACAAAAATGCGTTCGAGGGCTGCGAAAGGATAGAGCCCTTCGATGTTAGCACGGTCTTCGGTGAATACAACGTATTCCATAGGCATGAGAATGCGGTTGTCTTCAGTGAGAATACTGTAGTCTTCTACTACACCATCTGCCTCCCGTGCTATTTGAATTTCGCGAAGAGAAATGGTTTTGTTTGAGTTGTTATAAACTTCAATGTAATCGTCTGCACCGGTGAAAGAATTGTAGAGGATTTCATTGATGATCACATCACCCACTTCAATGGCTTGTGGAATACCAAAAATACCATTGATGGTTCCTGCGATGTTTCCAGAACAATCACTTACTCCGGTGATCGTAAACTCATGAAGTACACTAGGGTCGAGGCTTCCATAGCTGAGGTTGATACCATTGAGATCGCTGCTGGCAAAGCTGGCCGGGCCATTGTATACTTCGATGCCATCGATGGTGAAAACAATGGTAGAAGCTCCGAGCGTTTCATTAAAAAACAAATTCATCACACCGAGGTTGGTGACAATGGGATAGCTGTAAGTAGGTGGTGTGGTATCGGGTGTAAGGTCGTATACAGCATTTTGCAAGCCTGGCGTACCGCCTATTTCTGCTGTGCTGGCCTTCCAGTTATTCGACCCGGAACAAGGGGCAAATGGATTGATCAATTCTAACGAGTAGCCTCCTTCTTTTTTGATGACATCGCCGTACCACTCATCAGTGTAACTCACGCGATCGAGTTGATTGCCATTGGCGTCAGTCAAGGTGAGCGTAGCTTGAGTATTGGTGAGACCTGGGAAACTTTCGATTAATATTTTGTTACTTACTTGAATAAATGAAAATTCATCGGATACATCGCCCACCATGAGATATCCGCCAGCAGGAATAAGAGTTTGGGAGGTAAAGGTGGCAAGATTGATTTTACAATTTTTCAAATCGAGCAAACGATTCCCTTTGTTGTGAATTTCAATATACTCAGCATCGGGAGCGCCTATGGATGGATCGGGGTCAGCCATAATTTCGGTGATGATTAATTCGCCTACCTCAGGTGCAAAACCTTGTGTTATGGTTAAGGTCGTTTCTACCAAAGCATTTCCAGAGCAATCAGTCACTCCGCTTAGGGTGA
>JBDKGH010000156.1:0-7292 GCA_039798265.1 Bacteroidota bacterium
GCTAAAGAATTTGATCTGTTCATTCAAGTATTTCGTCGTTCGGGCAATTTGTGGCTCGAAACAACCGCCACCGATAATTGGAGCTTACATCATCAAAACGAGCAAGGTCGTGAACTTTCGGGCAGCGACTGGCGAACTAAAGATGATGTTTCAGACTATCACGAGCAAGAATAAAACAAGACTTTATGGCTGTCATTACGGAGCAAGAAAAATGCTATCACTGCGGTGAGGCATGCGGCAGCGATCCCGTTAAAGTAGAAGGAAAAAACTTCTGTTGCGATGGCTGCAAAATGGTATTTGAATTATTATCAGAAAATAATTTATGTACCTATTACAACCTAGACAACACCCCTGGTATCTCCCCCAAAATACTGAATTTCCAAGGGAAATACGCCTTTCTTGACGACCCTCAGACCGCTGAAAAAATCATTCGATTCCAAGATGAATCACATGTGCATGTACAATTCTACCTGCCGCAAATGCATTGCAGTTCCTGCGTTTGGTTATTAGAACATTTATACAAACTAAATCAAGGAATTACCTCTTCTCGTGTAGATTTCTTGCGCAAGGAAGTGTCTATTGAATATTCAAAAGATCAAACAACTTTGCGCAAGGTTGTAGAACTTTTAGCCAGTATTGGTTACGCCCCATCGCTTAGCCTAGATCAACTCGAAAACAAAGCAGCCGCTAAACCCAATCGCGCTCGCATTTACCGCATTGCTGTAGCCGGTTTTTGTTTTTCCAACATCATGTTACTTTCTTTCCCTGAATACTTCAATATTGGGGTTACTGGAGAGTTAGGAATGATTCGCATGTTCAATTATTTGAACCTTGCACTGAGCTTGCCCGTTCTTTTATACAGTGGTGGCGAATTTTTTGTCTCCGCATGGCAAGGCATTAAAGCCCGTTTTCTCAACATCGATATTCCACTTGCTTTAAGCATTGCTATCACCTTCGGCAGAAGCCTTTATGAAATCATCAGTGGAACCGGAGCGGGTTACCTTGATTCGATGTCGGGTATTATTTTCTTCATGCTGCTTGGACGTTATTTTCAAGAAAAAACATACAGTAATCTTCAGTTCGATCGCAACTTCAAAAGTTACTTTCCCATCAGCGTTTCTATATTGGGCAAAGAGGGTGAAACCACTATTCCACTCTCTCAGCTGAAGCCAGGCCAACGAATTCTCATTCGTTCACAAGAAATTGTTCCCGCAGACTCTCGCCTACTCAGCGGCAAAGCTTACATCGATTACAGTTTTGTAACGGGAGAATCAGAACCTGTAAAGGTAAATGCCGGGCAATTAATCTATGCTGGTGGCAGACAAACAGGAAGTTCAATTGAGTTGATGGTAGAGCGTGAAGTAGAACAAAGCTACCTCACCAATCTATGGAATAAAGATGCTTTTCAAGAAGAAAAAGAAGCAGAATCGAAATCGTTTATTCACCGACTTGCGCGCAACTTCACGCTTTTCCTTCTCGCGATTTCTATTGGGGCCTATTTATTCTGGATGCCATTCGATAGCCATCGAGGATTAAATGCGCTCACCACAGTACTGATTGTTGCTTGCCCCTGCGCCCTTTTGCTTTCAGCCACCTTCACCAATGGAACAGTGCTGCGTATTTTTTCTAAAAATAAATTCTACCTCAAAAACTCCTTGGTGATCGAACAATTGGCTAAACTCAATCACCTCGTTTTTGATAAAACAGGCACCATTACACAAGGAGATCATAAAGACCTTCGATTCGAAGGGAGTGAACTGGATGAAGAAAAACTAAGCGCTATTTATTCCCTTGTTCGTCAAAGCAATCACCCACTAAGCAAATCAATTGCACAAAAATTGAGTTTTTGCGATAAAAAAGAAGTAGCACAATTCAAAGAATTTTCAGGATTAGGACTCGTAGGAATTATCGACGGACATGCCTGGCGCGTTGGTTCATCTTCATTCATTCGGGGTAATGTTTCCACAAAAGCTCATCAAAGCGAAGTGCACATTGAGTGCGATGGTGAAGTATTAGGTCATTGGGTATTTAGAAATACTTATCGCGAATCTTTGCCTTCTGTTATTACTCAGTTACAAAAAGAACACAGCCTTTCAGTGATCAGTGGTGACAACGACAGTGAGCGCCCTCAACTAGAGCGATATTTTGGTAAAAACAGTGAGATGCACTTTTTTCAAAGTCCAGAAGACAAACTTCATCGCATTGAACACTACCAAAAAGCGGGAAAAAATGTGGGTATGATTGGCGACGGTTTAAACGATGCTGGCGCACTGCGTCAAAGCAATGTAGGCATTGCAGTAAGTGACAACGTCAACAATTTTTCGCCAGCTTGCGATGCCATTTTGGAGGGCGAGTCCTTTGATCAATTAGGACAACTCTTACGATTTGCAAAAGCCAGTCGAATCATTATTCTCAGCAGCTTCGGCATTTCATTACTCTATAATGTGATCGGTATTTCTTTTGCTGTTCAAGGTGAACTATCACCTGTAGTCGCAGCTATTTTAATGCCTATCAGTTCAGTAACAATTGTGCTCTTCACTACAGGAAGTAGTTGGATCGCAGCGCGCCGGATAGGCCTAAAACATTAGTCATTCGACGAATAAAAAGATCACTGACAAAAGTCAGCACCTCCTTTGACTCGACTCATAAATGACCCTTTATCGCGCCAATACTTTTGGACATATAAATAAAGATCATGAGTGCTATTTACATATTGATCGGATGCAGTATACCCTTGGCCTTAGGCTTTCTGGTAGTCTTTCTGCTCTCGGCCCGAAGGGGACAATTTGACGACGACTATACCCCATCTATCAGAATCTTGATGGATGACACCTTAACCACCGATAATACTAAACCAGACAAAACAGAAAAAGTATGAGTAACCAAGTAGAACGCTTCCAGTACGACAACAAGATCGTGAAGCAGTTTGCCATTGCCACAGCTGTTTGGGGAATTGTAGGAATGCTTGCGGGCTTAATCATAGCCTTGCAGTTGGTATTCCCTATCCTCAACTTCGATTTGGCACAAACCACTTTTGGCCGTTTGCGCCCCATACACACCAATGCGGTGATCTTCGCATTTGTGGGTAATGGTATTTTCATGGGTGTTTATTACTCTTTGCAACGCTTGTGTAAAGCGCGAATGTGGAGCGATAAATTATCCAACATCCATTTTTGGGGATGGCAATTGATCATCGTTCTTGCAGCGTTGACTTTGGCCTTCGGATTTACCACCGGTAAAGAATACGCCGAGTTAGAATGGCCGATTGATATTCTCATCACCCTAGTATGGGTGGTGTTTGGTATCAATATGTTCGGTACCATTCTCACGCGTCGTGAACGCCACTTGTATGTAGCTATTTGGTTCTACATAGGCACCTGGATTACAGTAGCCATGCTGCACATTGTCAACAGCATTGAAATTCCTGTGAGTCTTTTGAAAAGCTACTCTTGGTATGCTGGTGTGCAAGATGCACTGGTGCAATGGTGGTATGGACACAATGCGGTAGCATTCTTCCTTACCACTCCATACTTAGGTATGATGTATTACTTCATTCCAAAAGCGGCGAATCGCCCGGTTTACTCTTATCGCTTATCGATCATTCACTTTTGGGCGTTGATCTTCATTTACATATGGGCAGGCCCTCACCACCTTTTATATACTTCACTTCCCGACTGGGCTCAATCTTTAGGAACAGTATTCTCTGTTATGTTGATTGCACCATCATGGGGCGGTATGATCAATGGTTTACTCACCCTTCGCGGTGCGTGGGACCGTGTGCGTGAAGATGTGGTTTTGAAATTTATGGTCGTAGCTGTTACTGCTTACGGTATGGCCACCTTCGAAGGCCCTATGCTTTCATTGAAAAATGTCAATGCCATTTCTCACTTTACAGATTGGACCATCGCTCACGTGCACGTAGGTGCATTAGGTTGGAATGGATTCCTCACCTTCGGTGTGTTGTATTGGTTAATCCCTAAAATGTGGCAAACCAATTTAGCGTCTAAGAAACTCGCCAACTGGCACTTCTGGATTGGTACATTGGGCATCTTACTTTATGCTATTCCAATGTATTGGGCTGGCTGGATGCAAAGTTCAATGTGGAAACAATTCACCGCAGAAGGACAACTTCAATACCAGTTCATTGAAACTGTTCAAGCCATGCGTCCTTTCTATATGATTCGTTCATTGGGTGGCTTGCTCTTCGTTGCCGGTGCTGTAATCATGGTTGTCAACCTTTACAAAACTGCAAAACAAGGCAACTTCCTCGCTAACGAAGCTGCAGAAGCACCAGCACTTGCAAAACGTGTTGAAATTCATGGAAAAGAGCACTGGCACCGTGTTATCGAACGTCGTCCTGTGCAAATGCTTGTTCTTGCGCTTGTATTAGTCGCCATTGGCGGATTGATTGAAATGATTCCAACCTTTATGGTGAAGTCTAATATTCCAACCATTGCCGCGGTAAAACCATACACTCCTTTGGAATTACAAGGTCGCGACATTTACATCCGGGAAGGTTGTTATACCTGTCACTCGCAAATGGTTCGCCCGTTCCGCTCTGAAACAGAACGTTACGGTGAATATAGTAAAGCGGGAGAATTTGTATATGATCACCCCTTCCAATGGGGCTCTAAACGCACCGGTCCTGACTTAGCTCGCGAAGGTGCTGATAAGCTTCGCCGCATGGACAGCTGGCACTATAACCACATGTCTGATCCTACATCTATGTCACCTGGATCTATCATGCCGCGTTACCCCTGGTTATTTAGCGACAAAATTGATGTCGCTAGCACTGTAGGAAAAATGAAAGCGATGCGCACCGTAGGTGTTCCATACAGCGATGAGGATATCGCTAATGCCGAATTGAATCTCGATCAACAAGCAAAAACTATTTATGACAACTTGAAGAAAGATGAAAGTATGCTGTTGACCGGTGAAGAAGGTTTGCAAAAAGATCACGAGATCATCGCTTTGATTGCCTACTTGCAACGTTTGGGTAGAGATATCACACAGCAAGATGCCGCAGTAACACAAAACAAATAAGCCATGAAATTCATCAATTATTTGGAATCGATCAGCGGCGTAAGCGTATACCCCATGATCAGTATGATGTTATTTCTCTCGGTTTTTGCAGTAGTTCTCTACCGCACATTCGCCGAAAGCAAACAAAGCATCCAAGAGCAAAGTCAATTACCACTTAATGACCACTAAACCTTAAAGATATGTTTTCCAAGATTCAACGCTGGTTTATAGCCGCACTGATGATGGTAAGTCCGGCAATCGTATGGAGCCAAGCTGCGGCCCCAGCAGCTGCGGCCGCTTCTAAAGCAGTGCACTATTCACCTTACACCGATCCAGTGTTTTATGCACTGTGCGCCGTAGTAGTGGTGCTGCTTATTTTCATCTTGCAATTGCAACGCGTATTTTCTTCCGTAGCCAAATCGTACGGCAAAGGAGGTAAACTTCTGACCATCCTCTTGCTTGTAGCAGGAAGCCTGTTATTACCCGAAACATCCTTTGCGGCCGCAGCGAGCAATGCTACCGAGGAGCAAGTGCCTTTTTTACATCACGGTTTTGGCAGTAATGCTATCAACGCACTTTTCGTTTTAATCATATTCGAGCTCATGGTAGTGGTGTACTACGTAAGACTCATTCGCCTCTTTGTGGTGAAAGAAGAAGAAGAGGTATATGCACCAGAAGTGATAAAAGCGAAACCTAGTTTTTGGGAAAAATTCAATCAATCAGTGGCCATCGAAAAAGAAGCCGCCATTCTTACCGATCACAACTACGATGGTATCCACGAATTGGATAATGCCCTTCCTCCCTGGTGGAAATATGGTTTCTACTTCACCATTGTGTGGGCCCTTGGATATTTATTCTATTTCCATGTGAGCAAATCAGCACCGCTGCAATTGGGCGAATACCAAGATCAACTTGCGCAAGCCGAAGTACAAATGGCCGAATATCGCGCCAAAGCAGCTAACCTCGTGGATGAAACAAATGTAAAACTCCTCGCCGGTGATGCCCTAGGAAAAGGAAAAGCCACATTCGAAAGTTTGTGCGTAACCTGCCATGGACCAAATGGTGAAGGTAAAGTAGGTCCGAACCTCACAGACGCTTATTGGAAGCATGGTGGCGACATCAAGGACCTTTTCAAAACGGTGAAATACGGTGTAAGTGGCACGGGTATGAAATCATGGAAAAGTGAACTTTCACCCAATCAGATTGCCGAAGTAAGTAGCTACATTCTGAGCTTGCAAGGCACTAATCCCGCTAATGCTAAAGCTCCCGAAGGAAATTTATACACCCCAACAGCCGCTAGCGATAGCACTGGTACAACCCTTCCAGACAGCACAGCTACAGCAGCAGTGAAGGATAGCATTAAGTAAATAGAAAATGGCCAGCGACATTCAAGATAACGAAGCGTTTAGAGACTCTGTCAGCCACATTGACAAAGAAGGACACCGTGTGTTTTTTTACCCAAAAAAACCAGCCGGTAAACTATACAATCTACGCACTTATGTTTCTTGGATTTTTCTGGCCATTCTTTTTTCTCTTCCTTTTGTAAAAATCCACGGCAATCCCGTTTTTTTATTCAACGTACTCGAACGCAAATTCATTTTATTTGGCGTTCGTTTTTGGCCACAAGACTTCTTCCTCTTTGTATTGGGGATGTTGATCTTTATCGTTTTTATCGCTCTCTTCACCGTGGTATACGGGCGTGTATTCTGCGGTTGGGTGTGTCCTCAAACCATTTTTATGGAAATGGTATTTCGAAAAATTGAATACTTTTTCGAAGGAGATGCGCAATACCAACGCAAGCTCAATAACTCGCCTTGGAATGCAGAGAAAATAAGAAGACGCGGCTTAAAACTGCTCGTCTTCTATCTCCTTTCTTTTCTCATCTCGAACACCTTCTTAGCTTACATCATTGGCATCGACAATGTGCTGAAAATAGCGACAGAACCGCTCTCTCAACACATTGGTGGTTTCGTAGCGATGTTGATCTTCAGCGCTGTTTTTTTCTTCGTTTTTGCTTGGTTTCGTGAGCAAGCATGCTTAGTTGTTTGTCCCTACGGCCGCATGCAAGGGGTACTACTCGACAAACATTCTATTGTAGTGGCATACGACCACAAACGAGGCGAGCCCCGCAGTAAATTCACCAAAGACACCAACACCAAACACGGCGACTGTATTGATTGTAGTGAGTGTGTTCGGGTTTGTCCTACGGGTATTGATATTCGCCATGGCACACAACTCGAGTGCACCAACTGTACCGCTTGTATCGACGC